>CAZHWA010000310.1:0-3616 GCA_964536175.1 uncultured Terricaulis sp.
TGTGCCGCGCTCGTAGCAATTGCCCGCGACGAGAACCCGTACGTTCGGATACTGGCGCAGCCAAGCGGCTTGCCGTTCGAGCACCGAGCGCGCCTCGGGGGTAAGATCGAAGCGGTCGTAGCCAAAAAAGACTCGGTCGCCGACAGAGACACGGAAATCTTCCACCGAGCCAGGCGTCGGTCCGCGCGGCCCGGTTTCGGTCACCGGCGGCGGCGTCTCGGTCGGCGTAGGCGCCGGTTCGCCACGGCTGGCGCAGGCGCCGAGCGCTGCGAGTGCGGAGATCGCAATCAGGAATTTACGCATTAGCAAAGGCTCCCCTTGTCAGCGGCGTATTCAGCGAACGGATATCCCCCTCCGGCTGAATGCAAAGCTTACCGGCGCAGTTCCTACAGGACAATCGTGTTCCCTTCACGGCAGGAGCGGCGACCAAGCTGGGTCCGAAGCCTCGGTTTGCGTGGGAATTTGGCGTAAATTCCGTCCGGTAAGGTCAACGGACCATAAGCGCGGCCCCTGCCCGCGCGCCTCTCGGAAGAACATGATGACGCGCCCGTTGGGCGACCAAGTCGGCGCTTCGTCGAGATAGCTCTCGGTTAAGATCCGTTCCCCCGAGCCGTCCGGGCGCATGACCCCGATAGCGAACGCGCCGCCGCGCTGGCGCGTGAATGCGATCAGATCGCCGCGCGGAGACCAAACCGGCGTAGAATACCGCCCCTCGCCGAAGCTGATGCGACGTTGGTTCGAGCCGTTTGCGCTCATCACGTACAGCTGCGGAGAACCGCCGCGGTCGGAATTGAACACAATCTGCGAACCGTCAGGGGAGAAACTTGGCGAGGTGTCGATCGCCGGATGGTTGGTCAGGCGCTGGCGTGCGCGCGTGCGCAGATCCATGGTGAAGATCTCGGAATTGCCGTTCATATCCAGCGTAAAGACAATTCGGTTTCCGTCAGGGCTGAAGCGCGGGGCGAAAGTCATGCCCGGGAAGTCGCCGAGCACTTCGCGCCGGTTTGTCTGCATGTTGTACAGAAAGACGCGCGGGGCGCCGGTCTCGAAGCTCATGTAGGTGATCATTTGCGTCGAGGGCGAATAGCGCGGGGTCAACACCTGAGCGTCCGGGCCGGTCAGAAAGAACGGATTGGCGCCGTCCTGGTCCATGACCATCAAGCGCTTGACGCGACGCGTGCGCGGGCCGGTTTCGGACACGAAGACGATCCGCGTGTCAAAGTATCCAGACTCACCCGTCAGCTGTTCGTAGATTTGGTCCGAGATCTGGTGTGCGATGCGGCGCCAATTGTCCGGTGTCGTTGTGTAGGTCAGGCCCCGCAAATGTTGCTCGGCAAAGACGTCGTAGAGACGGAAGTCGACGCGGATGCGCCCGTCGGCTTGCGGCGTCACCTGGCCGACGACCAGCGCCTGCGCGTTGATCACACGCCAATCGGCAAAGCGCGGGGGCACCTCAAGCGCCGTTATACGTTCAATGAACGCGCTGGGTTCGATCGGCCGAAACAACCCGGAGCGATCGAGGTTGGCCCGGATCACACCCGCCAAATCGCGTCCGACCTGCTGCGCCGGCGCATTGGCGCCGATGAAATCCACAACTGCGATGGGCATCGGATTAAGGTGGCCCTCGGTGATATCGACGCGAAGCTGGGCCTGGGCGGGGCTGGCGAGGCTGGCCGCCAGTAGAATTCCAATGAACGTCCGTCTGATCAGAGACATAGCTTCCTCAAGCGCTCAGCTGGTTGGCCTAAACGTGTAAACCTGGCTGCGCCAGATGTCGTAATGCTCGCCTACCACCGGGTCGTCCGGCAGCGGATAGGGATCGCATGCACGCACGGCGCGAACCGCAGCATCCACTGCAGTCCGCATCGGCGCATCGAACGTATAGTTGCGCGGGCTGGTCACACGCGGCTGTCCGTTCAAGGTTCCATTCCGGTTAATCTCGAACTCGACTACGACCACCAGACGTTCTGGATCGGGCAAATCTACGGGCATACGCCAGCAGCGCCGCATATGCGCGCGGATCAACGCACGAGCGCGGTCTTCGATGGCGACCACCTCGGCCGTACCGAGACCTGAGCCCTGCTGATTGCGATCGGCGCGCTCGCCTTCTTGCCGGCGCCGTCCAGGTTCGCGCTGTTTGTCGAGCAAGCCGGCGACGGCGTCGAGGTTGAAGTCATCGTTGCGCGGACGACGCTGTTCTTGAGGCGTCGGCGCAGGCGCAGGCGCCTCTTCGGCCTCCGCCGGACTCTGCTCCTCAGGCGCGACCTCGTCATCCGAGACATCTTCGGCGAGCGCGCGCACGTTGGACTCCGGCGCCACGTCAACAATCTCGACTGGAACCACCGACCCGGCCGCGGGCGTCAACACCGGCTGCGCTTCCCAGGCCAGATACGTCATCAGCACCGCGCCGATATGGCCGACGATGGAAACAATGACTCCGGGACGCATCTCATTCACTCGAACTCACGGGGCGGCGCTGGCCTTCCCTCGTGTCGGTGACGAGCTGAATTCTGGTGAAGCCGCCGGAACTGATGCGCGCCAGCACGTCGGCCATCAGGCCATAATTCACATTGGCGTCGCCGCGGATGTAGATGGCGCGGTCATACCCTTCTCGCGAGATCGCGCGCAGGCGCGGCACCAGTTCATCCACTGTTACCTGCGTTTCCTGCAGGAAGACGACGCCGTCCGCCCGGATTGTAATGGACAGCGGCTCGGTTTCGGCGGCGGACTGCTTGGCTTCGGTGCGCGGCAGTTCGATCGGGATCGAAACCGTGAGCAGCGGCGCCGTCACCATAAAAACGATCAGCAATACCAGCATCACATCCACGAATGGCGTGACGTTGATCTCGCTGAGGCGTGAACGCCGCGCCGATCTGCGTCCGCGGCCGCCTCCTCTGCGCGAGGGGCCAAGGCCGGCCATCAGCTGCGCTCGCTCAAGCGACGCGAAAGCCGCGCCGCGACCTCGTCGCTAAAGGTGTCGAGCCGATCGCCGAAGCGATCGAGATCGCCAGTGAACTTGTTGTAGAAGATCACCGCGGGAATGGCGGCGACAAGGCCCAACGCGGTTGCGAACAGAGCCTCGGCAATGCCAGGGGCAACGACGGCGAGATTGGTCTGCTGCTGCTGGGCGATGTTGGTAAACGCATTCATGATACCCCACACTGTGCCGAAGAGGCCGATGAACGGGGCGGAGGCGCCCACCGTTGCGAGCACGCCCAGACTGCGCGAAGCGCGCTGCATCTCCCGCGATACCTGCGCCTGCATAAGTCGATCGACGCGCTCCAGCATCAACTGGGCGTTTTCGGCAGAGCCTCCGGTACGGCGCGCCTCGCGCCACTCGCGCGCCGCCGCAGCGTAAACGCGACCGAGCGCGTCACGCGGTCGATCGGTGCGGTCTTCGAGTTCTTCGAGCGAACGACCGGACCAAAACTCGCGTTCGAACCGGCGCGCGTGCGCCTCCAGATCGCCAAACTGCAGCCACTTGTCGACCGCAACCGCCCAGGTCCAGATCGAGGCGACTGCAAGGATCAGCATGACGCCTTTGACGACGGGATCCGCCTGCAGAAACAGGCTGAGGATCGTATGATCTGCTACGGTGGATTCCATGCTCGCTCCC
>CAZHWA010000311.1:0-3613 GCA_964536175.1 uncultured Terricaulis sp.
GCAAGGCGCATGCGGCGCGCGTGATTGCCGACATGGAAGCGGGCGAGCAGGAGCATCTCAAAACCTTCGATCGCCTGATCGCCGAGCGCCGGGTTCGGCCCACATTGATGGCGCCCGTCTGGCGCCTCGCTGGCTTCGGTCTCGGCGCCGCCACCGCGCTGATGGGCGAGAAGGCTGCACATGCATGCACTGAAGCCGTCGAGGAGGTGATCGAAGAGCATTACGGGCGCCAAAGCCAGGCGCTCACGGGCGTCGACGCCGAACTAAAGCACGTCGTCGACAAATTCCGCGAAGACGAAATTGGTCACAAAGAGACGGCAGTGGAGCAGGGCGCGCGCGATGCGTTTGGCTATTCGGTGCTGTCGGTGGTGATCAAAGCCGGCTGCCGCGCGGCGATCCGGATTTCGGAGAAGATTTGAGGCACTGCCGGGCCTTTGAGCGAACGCCCTCCTGGGCTATCTTAGCGGCATGACCCAATTCCCGCGCATCACCCACGCGCCTGACATGATGGGCGGCAAGGCCTGCATTCGCGGCATGCGCGTGACCGTCGCCATGATCGTCGGCCAGATCGCGGCGGGCCGGACGGCCGACGACCTGCTGCAAGACTATCCGTATCTCGAACGCGAGGATATCGAAGAGGCGCTGCGTTACGCGGCCTGGTTGGCCGAAGAGCGCGAACTCGCCGCGGCGCCGTGAAGCTCGTCATCGACATGAACCTCTCGCCGCGCTGGGCGGAGACGCTCCGGCAGGCCGGGTTTGAGGCGACGCACTGGTCGGAAATTGGCGCAGCATCGGCGCCCGATAGCGAAGTGCTGGCGCACGCGCGAGAACACGGACTGGTCCTAGTCACCCACGATCTCGATTTCAGCGCCATTCTCGCGGCGAGCGGCGGGGTAGCGCCCAGCGTCGTGCAAATCCGCGGCGCCGATCTTCAGCCGGAAACCCTGGGACCGAAGCTGGTCGCCGCGCTGCAGAAAGCGCAGGAAGCGCTTGCCACTGGCGCGGTTCTAAGCATCGACGCTAAGCGGGCGCGGTTGCGCGCGTTGCCGGTGCGATGAAACCGATATGCCTGCTCATGGAAATGCGGCCTTCGAACAGGGCGCGCGAGGCGTTCGGCTATTCGGTGCTGTCGGCGGTGATCAAAGTGGGCTGCCGCGCCGCGATCCGGATTTCGGAGAAGATTTAGCGGCGAGGCAGTCCGTATTCATTGGGGATGAGAATGCCGAAGGCAGAATACAGGTGAGCGCAGACGAGATGATAGTCGACTTTCTAGACCATCGCAGGCAGATGCGCCTTCGCTGGTGTCCATAGCGGCTCTGGTGACATCGCGCTCAAGTGAATTACGATCCCGCCTTATCTCCCGCACTTCGCTCCTTCGTCCCTAACGCATCCGCCAGCCGCGTCTTCGCACTCCCCGGCTTCAGCGGCTTCTGCTGGCTCTCGTGCGGGGACCAGCCGGTGGCGGTGAGGATTTCGAAGGTGGCGCGGACGCGAGCATCGGCGTCGGAGAAGCGTTGGCGATAGAGGTCGAACGCGCGGCTCAAGATGCGGCGGCTCAAGGTGCGGGGGGGGCGTTCGGCGAGCGCGGCGGTTTCGCCCATGGCGCGCAGGTCCGCGAGCAAGCGCATGGGTTCGCCGTAGCGCACGGTGACCACGTCGCGGTCGGCGGCGGGGAGCGCGAAGCCGGCGCGCTGCAGCAAGTCGGCGATGTCAGCCAAATCCGCGAACGGCGCGACGCGCATCGCGGCGCCGCCGGTGAGTTCGGATTCTGCTTCGAGCAATGAGAGGCGCAGCTCATTCAGCGTCTCGCCGCCGAACATCGAGGCCAGCAGCAAGCCGTCCGGCTTCAGCGCCAGGCGCAACTGCACCAGCGCACCGGGCAGGTCGTTGATCCAGGTGAGCGCGAGCGGGGCGACGATGAGATCGAACGCGCCGTTGGTGAAGGGGAGGTGTTCGGGGTCGAGCGCGAGCTGCGGCTGTCTTGGACCGCCGGCGTCCTCGCCGGCGGGGACGCCGGCGGTCCAAGAGGCCTCGATCACATGTCCAACGCGCGCCGCAAGCTCCGGGCGCACCGCGATCTCTTCGGACACCAAGCCTTCGCCGCCCAGCGCCAGCACCCGCTCGAACTTACGGGGGATAGCTTCCAGGCGCTCGGCCAAGTCGGCGGCGGCGCGCTGGTGCAGGAAAGCGGCCTCGCGGAAGCCGGCGCGAGCGCGCCGCTTGCGCTGGCGCACAAGGCGTGGCTCGAATGGTCCCAGACGGCTCGGGGGAGCGGACATGGCCTCATCCTATCGCGCAGCGCCCCATTTCCGGAAACGCGGCGTGGTCTCGAGGCTATCGGATCTCATCTGGCCGCCGCGCTCGCTGCTGTCTGAGGAGATCGTCGACCGCCCGGGTGTGATCGAGCCCGTGCTCTGGGCCGAGCTCAAGTTCCTCAGCGAGCCGCTGTGCGCAAAGTGCGGATTTCCGTTACCGGACGACGCGGGCCCCAACGCTGTCTGCGGCGCCTGCGCGGGCCGCAAGCCCGCCTACGACAGCGCCCGCGCCGCGCTGGTTTATGACGACCACGCTCGTCGCCTGATCCTCGACCTGAAGCGCGGCGGCCGCCGCGACGGCTTGCCGGTATTTGCGCGCTGGATGTGTGCGGCCGCGGCTGAGACGCTCGCGCGCTGCGATTTCCTCGCCCCGGCGCCGATGCACTGGACCCGCCTTGCCGTGCGCAGCTTCAACCAAGCCGCCTGGCTGGCGCAGGCGCTCTCGCGCGCGAGTGGCAAACCCTGGAAGCCGGGCGCGCTCACGCGGATCAAGCGACGCAAGAGCCAGGCAGGACTGTCAGCTTCGGAACGGCGGCGCAATGTCGGCGGGGCGATCAAGGCGAGCTGGCGCTTCGAGGGCAAAACGATCGTTGTCGTTGACGACGTGTTCACCACCGGGGCGACGCTGGAGGCGTGCGCCCGTGCATTGCGCAAGGCGGGGGCTGCAGAAGTGCATGGCCTCACCCTGGCGCGCGTCGTTAGGCCAACAGATATTCTTGTGTGAGAGGATGCTGAGTCGCGATGGCCGACGTCACCGTCTATACTCGCGCTTTCTGCCCGTATTGCTCGCGGGCGCTCGCCTTGTTGCAGCGAAAGGGCGTGAGGGTGACGGAAGTTGACGCCACAGGCTGCCCGGAAAAGCGCAACGAGATGATCACCCGCTCGGGCCGCTGGACCTTCCCGCAAATCTTTATCGGCGATGTCCATGTGGGCGGTTGCGACGACCTCCACGCTTTGGAGCAGCGCGGGGCGCTGGACCCGCTGCTGGCGGGGGCCTAATTGCGCAAACTTCGCGTCGCCGCCGTCCAACTACGCTCCGGCATCGAACCGGCCGCCAATCGCGCCGCGGCGATGCCGTTCTTGCGCGAAGCCGCCGCCGCGGGGGCGCGCCTCATCGGCACGCCGGAAAACACCGTGCGCATGGACCGTGACCGCGATCGCCTGTTCGCAGCGGTGGGACCAGAGAAGGGCGACTCTGAACTCGTCGCCTGGGGCAGAGCTGCCCAGGAGCTGGGCGTCTTTTTGCTCCTGGGCTCGGCGCCGATCGCCACGGGCGGCGGCAAGGTGTTCAACCGCTC
>CAZHWA010000312.1:0-3602 GCA_964536175.1 uncultured Terricaulis sp.
GTGCAGGGCACGTACGAGACATTCGCGGAAATGGGCCGCAAGCATTATGGCGGCGACTGGTCCGGCAAATGGATTCTCACCGCGGGCCTCGGTGGCATGGGCGGCGCGCAACCGCTGGCGGCTGTGATGGCCGGCGCCTGCTGCCTCGCCATCGAATGCCAAAGCGATCGCATCGAGAAGCGCCTCGCAACGCGCTATCTCGATGAGCGCGCCGAAACACTCGACGAAGCGCTCGCGATGATCCGCGACGCTTGCGCTAAGAAAGAGGCGATCTCGGTCGGCCTGCTCGGCAACGCCGCCGAGATTCTTCCCGAAATGGTCAAGCGCGGCATCCGCCCCGATGCGGTGACGGATCAAACCAGCGCCCACGACACGGTGAACGGCTATCTGCCCATCGGCTGGAGCGTCGAGCGCTGGGTGCAGACGCGCGAACAGAATCCCGGCGCCGTCAACGATGCGGCGCGCGCCTCCATCGCGGTGCATGTCAATGCCATGCTCGATTATCATCGCATGGGCGTGCCCGTGGTCGATTACGGCAACAACATCCGCCAGGTCGCGAAAGACGAGGGCGTCGAAGACGCCTTCGCTTATCCCGGTTTCGTGCCGGCCTACGTGCGCCCGCTGTTCTGCCGCGGCGTCGGCCCGTTCCGTTGGGCCGCGCTCACCGGCGATCCCGACGATATCGGCAAGACCGACGCCAAAGTTAAAGAGCTCATCCCCAACGACGCGCATCTGCATCGCTGGCTCGACATGGCCAAGGAGCGCATCGCCTTCCAAGGCTTGCCGGCGCGCATCTGCTGGGTGGGTCTCGGCCAACGGCATCGCCTTGGCCTTGCCTTCAACGACATGGTGACGAAGGGCGAGATCGGCCCCGTCGTCATCGGCCGCGATCATCTCGATTCCGGCTCGGTTGCATCTCCCAACCGCGAGACGGAAAAGATGCGCGACGGCAGCGACGCCGTTTCCGATTGGCCGCTTCTCAACGCGCTGCTGAACACCGCGTCGGGCGCAACCTGGGTGTCGATCCATCACGGCGGCGGCGTCGGCATGGGCTATAGCCAGCACGCTGGCGTCGTCATCGTCTGCGACGGCAGCGAAGACGCCGCGCGCCGCATCGCCCGCGTGCTGTGGAACGATCCCGCCACCGGCGTCATGCGCCACGCCGACGCCGGCTACGAAGAGGCCATCGCTTGCGCAAAGGAGCAAAAGCTCGACCTTCCGTCGCAAACCTAGAGCTGACGCCAGTGTCTGGAGTCATCAGATCACGGCGCCGTTGCGTTGCCATTCAGGCTGAAGCGGATACAGCAAAGAGCGGGAGGTAGGGGAGCATGGCGGTCGTCTGGCGAATGAAGATTGTGGCGGCGGCATCGGTCGCTACGCTGCTGGCGGCGTGCGCGACACCGCCCACGCCGGAAGAACTCGAAGCGCAGGCTTGGACTGCGGCCATCAGCGCCGACATGCCGCACGTGTACGAATCCTACCTCGGGAACTACCCAGACGGTCTCCACGCTGCCGATGCGCGTGCGCGGCTCGATCAGCTCGACATCGAGGAGCGCGAGGCATGGGTAGAAGCGCAGAGGCTCGATACAGAATACGCGTACGAGAATTACCTGGCGCGCTTTTCGTGGGGACCGAACGCCGAAGAAGCCCGCGCGCGCCGCGATGTACTGGCCGCGCCGCGTCTGGCCGCGGAAGAGGCCGCAGACTGGGAAGAGGCCGCAGAGCTCGACCGGATCGAATACTACGAGGGGTTTCTGTATCGCTGGCCAAACGGGGCGCATGCTGACGACGCACGCGAGCGCTTGGCTCATCTCTGGACCACCGATGAAGGCGCCTGGTTGCGCGCGCGGCGACTTAATTCTCCGGGCGCTTACGCCGACTTTCTCTACGCCTATCCGCGCTCGTCCTATGCGATTGACGCGCGTGCGGCGCTCGATGCGATCCAGCGCGATGACGATTACGCCTGGGACCGCGCTCGCCGGCGTGACACGATCGATGCCTACGAACGTTACATCCGCGATTGGCCCGACGGAACGCATCGCCGCGATGCAGAGCGGCGTATATTCCGGCTACAGGGCGACGATCGCAGCGCATGGGATCGCGCAGCGCACCGTGACACAATAGACGCCTACGAGATTTATCTGGCTACTTTTCCCCGCGGCGATTATCGCGACACCGCGCGCCGGCGCATCGATCAGCTGCGCGCGACCCAAACCTTTCCGCCGCCACAGCTGCCGCCGCCGCCGCGGCCGAATCCGCCGCCGCCGTCTCCGCTGCCGCCGCCGGTCTTGCCGCCCGACTTTCCGCAACCGCCGGTAACGCCGCCGCCGTCCGTCACACCTCCGCCGGGATCGTCTCCGGTTGCGCCGCCGCCCGTCCCGCCGCCTGTCGCGCCGCCGCCTTACGTCAGTCCCTTTGGCGGGCGCGTTGCACCGCGACCTCCGCCGCCGCCTGCCGCTGCGCAACCTGCGCCAGCGGAAGAGGCGCCGGACGAGGACACGCACCGCAGGGAGCGCACACGGACGTCGCCGCAGTAGCGGCGCCGTTTGCGTTCGGCTGCGCGGGGTTTAGAACCGCGCCATAAGAGGAGGATCGGATGCGTCTTTCATCGGACATCGCCGCGGTCGTCACCGGCGGGGCCTCGGGCCTGGGTAAAGCCACAGTTGCGGCGCTGCGCCGGGACGGTGTGAAAGTCGCGATTTTCGATCGCGATGAGGACAAGGGGCGCGCCGCCGCCGACGAACTTGGCGCCGCCTTTTGCCGGGTGGACGTGACCAGTGAGGACAGCGTCGACGCCGGCTTCGCCGCCGCACGCAAAGCCAATGGGCAGGAGCGCATCCTGGTCAATTGCGCAGGCATCGGCTCGGCCATGAAGACCGCCAGTCGCTCGAAGGACACCGGCGAGATCAAACACTTCCCGCTCAACATTTTTGAACTGACCATCCAGATCAACCTGATCGGCACGTTCCGTTGCGTCGCCAAGAGCGCGGCAGGCATGCTGACGCTCGATCCGCTCGATGGCGGAGAGCGCGGGGCCATGGTTATGACGGCGTCCGTTGCAGCCGAAGACGGGCAAATGGGGCAGGCGGCCTACTCGGCCTCCAAAGGCGGCGTCGTCGGCATGACGCTTCCGATCGCACGCGATCTCTCGGGCGAGGGCATCCGTATCAACACGATCCTGCCTGGCATTTTCGAAACACCGTTGATGCTGAGCGCGCCGGAAAAGGTGAAGGAAGCATTGGCGGCGAGCGTGCCGTTCCCACGCCGGCTGGGCCGTCCAGAGGAGTATGCCTCGCTCGCGCTCGAAATGATCCGCAATCCCTATTTCAATGGCGAAGACGTGCGGCTCGATGGCGCGATTCGCATGGCCCCGCGCTAAATCGTCCCTCGCCTGAAGGGGAGGGACGAGCAGGCGGGAATCGGCGTCCGCGCGGTTTTTCACTGCAACCACGCGGTTTTTGCGCCACACTGCCTGCGCGCGCTTCTGTTCGAGAGCGTGAAAACCCCGTCAAACCGGCATTTTTGCGTTGCGACTCGGCGCGCGCCGTGCAAGGGAATCCGCCGTCATGAGCCAAAAAGCCCGCAAAACAGGGGTTTTTGGC
>CAZHWA010000313.1:0-3598 GCA_964536175.1 uncultured Terricaulis sp.
CCGGAGACGCAGACCTGACGATCGCCGATGCGCGCTTCGCCGGCCGTCAGCGTGGCACGCTCGACATGCGCATTGTTGGCGATCTCGATCCTGGGCGGCTGCGCGCCAGCGTCGACGCCACATCCAGCGATGGTCTCGTCGCGCGGATCGAGGCGGACGCGCCGGTGACAACGAGCGCAGAGCCGATCCGCATCGCCTTGGCGCGCGAGCGTCGTGGACGCGCCACGTGGTCCATCCACGGGCCAGCACAAGCATTGTGGGCCGCAGCGCGCCTGCAAGACCAATCGCTTGAGGGGCAACTGGATGGCGAGGGCGAACTTTCATTCGGCGCGGGCTATCTCTCCGGCGCCGGCCACATCGAGATCGTCGATGGCCGCTTCGAAGACAAGCTCACCGGCGTCACGCTGGTCGATCTCGACGCCCGCATCGGCATCGACGACCGCGGCGTCAATATCGAGACTTTCACCGCCTCAGGTCCGCGGGGCGGGCGCCTCACCGCCACCGGCGGCAGCGCCAACCAGCGCCAGGGCAATATCGCCGTCAGGGTCGAACAAATGCGCATCGCCGATCGACCCGATGCGAACGCCACGGCTTCCGGCAATCTCTTGCTCGAATGGGACGGCTTGCACTCCTCGCTTACCGGCGAGCTGAATGTCGTCGAGGCCAATGTCGACATCGCCGCCAATCCTGAGGCCGGCATCCCGACGCTGGACGTGATTGAGATCAATCGGCCCGGCGAATGGGATGAAGAGCATGAGGCGGAGGACGAAACCCCAACGGCCAATGGCAGCACCCAGCTCAATGTCCAGATTGCCGCGCCGGGACGCGTGTTTACCCGTGGACGCGGCGTCGATGCGGAGTGGTCGCTCGATCTGCGCCTGCAAGGCACGGCCGACGAGCCGCGCATTTTCGGCACGGCGCGCGTGGTGCGCGGCACCATCGCGCTTTCCGGACAGCCGTTCGAGATCGACGATGCGCGCATCGTCTTTCCCGGCAATCCGACCGATGCGCGCATCGACCTCACCGCCACGCGCGACACCGCAGATCTCACCGCCTATCTGCGTCTCACCGGCACCGCGCGCGAACCTGAGATCACCTTCACCAGCGATCCGCCACTGCCGGAAGACGAAATCCTGCCGCAGGTGTTGTTTGGCCGCTCCGTCGAGGATCTTTCCCCGTTGGAAGCCGCACAGCTCGCCGCAAGCCTGGCGGCGCTCTCCGGGCGCGCCTCGCTCGACCTGGTCGACGCCGCCCGCGCCGCCGCTGGCCTCGACCGCTTTAATGTGCGCCAGGACGAAACCGGCGGCCTTCTCGTCGCCGGCGGCGTGTATCTGACCCGCGATGTCTATGTCGAAGTCGGCCGCACCGGCGCCGGCCAGGCCCAGACCAGCGTCGAGTGGACGCTGCGCCCGCGCCTCGTGCTGATCACCAGCTTCCTCGGCAACGGCGACCAGCGCGTTTCGCTCCGATGGCGGCGCGAAACCGATTGAGACGGGTTCCGAGTTGCGCTAGCTGGCTGTCGCGGAGGGGGCATGATCCGGGTCGCCATAGCGCTTGCCATCGCGGCGGTTGTCGTCGCAATCGGCGTTTTCGTTGTCCCCTATGCTTTCGACGAGCAAACAAGCTGGAGTGCGACAGTCGGCTCTACGCTGACGAACGCCATCGCGCTGATGCTCGGCGCGATCGCGCTCCTGGTGCCGGCGCGCGTTGAAAGTTCCGACTACAAGGCCGAGCAACAAACCAAGACCGATATTGCACGGCTGATGGCGACGCTGGCGATGATTCTGACCAAGGGCGCGCTGGTACGCACCGGCCAGATTAAGAATCCGGATTTTTCCCGAGAGGTCGCGGCGATCGACGCCTTCGCGCACTCCACGACCGGGTTCGCAATGTTCGTTCTCGCCGGCGAAAAGAGCCGGATGGCGCGCAACAAGAGCGAGGAGTGGCGCGTCTTCTTCATGTATATCGCAGAACTTGTGGCGCGCGCCGACGAACCTAGCCTTGTGATCAACCGGGCGGTGCGGCTGCAAGAGATGATGCTGAAGCTGACAAGGGAGGACCTGCGTCGAATCGGCAAGTCGGTGTCCAATCTGGTGAGCGGCATCAGCGATTTCGACGCCGCGCTCGACGAGAATGTCGTGGTGAAGGCCATGCGCTCGGTGGTGAACGACGAACATGGCGGCGCCGATGACGAGGAGCGGAACGCACTCGTTAGACGCAAGTTCGAGTTTCTCAAAGCGCAAGGCGTGGACGATCCGGAGGTCGACATGTTCCTGGCGGTTTGGGCAGGCGACACGGCCGAGCTCCAAAACGCCATCGACCGCGGCGCCAACGTCAATGCGACCGATACGGCTGTGCTGCGCCGTCACGAGGTCATTCTCAGGACCTTCAAGCCTTAACTGCCGTCGCGCGCAGCGCCTCCAGATCGCGCACGTCCTCGACGATGGTGATCGCGGCGCCGTCCTCGACCCGGCCAGATGCGCCCCGATTGCGCATATCGTAGAAGATGAGCGTCCGCTCAGGCGACGCCCGCTCACGCAGGCCCTCGGCCAGGAACAGCGTCTTGCTGTTGCGATTTCCCAGCCCATTTGCGACGAGCGGTCCGAGGCCGGGACGTCCCGCCCCAAACTAGACGCGCCATGAAGTTTCTCGACCAGGCGAAAATTTACATCCGATCGGGCAATGGCGGCGCAGGGGCGGTCTCGTTCCGGCGCGAGAAGTTCATTGAATTCGGCGGTCCGGACGGCGGCGACGGCGGCAAGGGCGGCGATGTCTGGATCGAGTCCGCGGACGGCCTCAACACGCTGATCGATTATCGCTATCAGCAACACTACAAGGCCGGCACGGGCGGCCATGGCATGGGCAAGAGCCGCCACGGCGCCGCTGGCAAGGACGTCGTGCTCAAAGTCCCGACCGGCACGCAGGTGCTCGACGCGGACAAGCAAACGCTGATCGCCGATCTTCCCGCGCCCGGCATGCGTGTGCTGCTGGCGCGCGGCGGTAATGGCGGCTTCGGCAACGAACACTTCAAGTCCTCGGTGAACCAGGCGCCGCGCCACGCCAATCCCGGCCTCCCGGGCGAAGAGCGCACCTTGTGGCTGCGCCTGAAATTGATCGCCGACGCCGGTCTCGTCGGCCTGCCGAACGCGGGCAAGTCGACATTCCTGCGCGCGGTCAGCGCCGCAACGCCGAAAGTCGCCGATTACCCCTTCACGACGTTGCATCCGCATTTGGGCGTCGTCTCGCTCGGCGAAGGCGCGCGGTTCGTGTTGGCTGACCTGCCGGGCTTGATCGAAGGAGGCGCAGGTCTCGGCACGCGTTTTCTCGGCCATGCCGAACGCTGCGTTGCGCTGGTGCACCTGATCGACATCACGCAAGAGGATCGGCTTGGGGCCTATCGCACGGTGCGCCGCGAACTCGAAAATTACGGCCAAGAACTGGCTGGGAAGCCCGAACTCGTCGCGCTTAACAAGATCGACGCCATCCCTGCTGAACAGGCCGAGCAAAGGCGCGCCGACCTAGCTGCAGCGATCAGCAAAGAAGTGCGCCTGCTCTCCGGCGTTTCCGGCGCGGGCGTGCGCGAGCTCGTGCACGAGAT
>CAZHWA010000314.1:0-3592 GCA_964536175.1 uncultured Terricaulis sp.
GGATTGCCGCTGCCGGTGATCTTGGCGATCACGTTCTTCATGTCCCACGGCGCCAGGAACTGCCCCTTTTTGACGTTGATCGGCTTGCCGGTTTCCGCGGCGGCGACGAGCAAGTCGGTTTGGCGGCAAAGAAAGGCCGGGATCTGCAGGACGTCGACGACCTCTGCGACATCGGCGCATTGCTCGGGTAGGTGCACGTCGGTCAAAACCGGTACGCCAAGCCTACTGCGGATTTCATCGAAGATCGGGGCCGAGGTCTCCAATCCGGCGCCGCGTTTGGTGGAAAGGCTGGAGCGGTTGGCCTTGTCGAAACTCGTCTTGTAAATGAACCCCGCGCCGACGCGTTCGAACACGCCCTTGAGGAACTCCGCGGTCTCCAGCGCGTGCGCACGGCTTTCCAGCTGGCAGGGACCGCATATGAAGGCGAGCGGCAGATGGTTGCCGACCTGGACCGGCGCCGATCCTGCGCGCGGTATGTCAATGACGGGGTTCGGGGTCATGAATGTCCTTTAGAGCCTCCATAAGGTCCGCGGGCGGCTTGCTCAACCGAACGGCGCCCAGCTGATGCAGCGCAAGTCAGGAATCCCCGGAAATCCGCTCAAGCCGCCTCTTCGGCGATGGGCAACGGGCAAGGCGCGTCTTCGGCGGCGGCCCGTTCCGCCAGCCAGCCGCGAAAGCGTGTCGCCTCCGGATGGGCCGCGCGGCCGGTGGGCCAGACGAGCCAGTATGAGAAATCGTCGCGGACAGCGAGATCGAAGGGCGCAACAAGCCGGCCTGCGCGCATCTCGTCGATAGCCAACCACTGCCGGCCCAACGCCACGCCGTTACCTTGCAGGGCAGTGCGCAGAAGCAAGGCGCCGTCGTCGAACATCGGTCCCATGCTCGGCTCGGGCCAGTCCAGTCCCACCGCGCGGAACCAGCGCGCCCATGGCGTCCACGGATTACGCAACAGCGTCGCACGCTTGAGATCGGCGGGCTGGCGCAGTTCCAGACGCTGTGCATAGTCGGGCGTGCATATCGGCGTTAGCGCTTCGTCGAACAGTTTCTGTGCGTGTAGCCCGGGCCATCCGCCGAGCCCGAGCCGTACGCCCAGATCGATGTGCTCTTTTTTGTAGTCGCTGAGCGTTTCGGAAACGCGCAGCTCGATGTCGACGTCGGGATTTTCCGCGCGATATTCGCCGAGCCGCGCGAGCAGCCAAGTCGAGGCAAGGCTCGGCACCGATGTCACCACGATATGACGCGATGCCTTGCTGGCGCGCGCAGGCGCGTTGGTCGCGAAGGCCTGTTCGAGCAGCGAAAGGCCTTGTCTCACCTGCGCTTCGAGCTTCTGGCCGGCAGGCGTCAGGATCATCGAATTGCCTTGGCGGCGGAACAGCTGCACGCCCATGCGCTGCTCCAATTCGCGAATGCGATGGCTGACCGCGCCATGCGTGAGCCCTAGTTCTTCGGCCGCTTTGGAATAGGAATTGAGCCGTCCGGCGGCGGCGAAGGCGCGCAGCGTCTGGAGCGAAGGCAGATGGCTCACGGTGCGGCTCTTTTCGAGTGGATGAGCTGTGAAAAACGCTCACAACCACGTCGTAAACTGCTCGTTCGGATTCAAGGGGGGGCAGGCTCATTTTGGCTTTCTAGCCGGCGCTTCGGGGCGTCGGCGTCAAGCCCCCCGGAGGAGTCCAATGTCCCTGTCCCTCAGCTCACGCCTCGCCTTCAAGGCAGCATCGTTTCTGGCCGCCGCCGTGGTGGTGGTGGCCGCTGTCCTGCCTATCCTGAACCTTGGCGCTGCGGTCGTGGCTTGATCCGCCCGGCCGACCGACGGGGCCGCGCGCCTGCCCCCGCCCATGCCCACGCGCGGCCCCGTCGCACTTTCCGGTACCTCCGGCTCATGCCAACAAGCGGCCTCTCATGGCTGCTCCGCCCGTCTCCTTCTTCGTTCCGAGATTTCCCGCGCCCTCCGAGACCTTCATTCAGGCGCAAGCCGATGGGCTTATGGCCCGCGGCGTGCGGCTGGAAATTGCCGCCATCGCGGCCGGCGATCCCGAGCCGCTCGGCGCCTTCATGCTCAAATGGCCCGATCACCTGAGGCTGCGTATCGCGCCGGTGCCGAAAACGCTGGGGGCGCGCATCGCGCTGGCGCCGGCGGCGCTGATGACGCGCGCAGGGCGCGCCGCGCTCGATGTGGGCCGCTTCGGCGACGACGCGGCCTCGCTGCGCTTGCCGATCGCGGCCGCGCGCTGGCCGAAACAGCCGCCGGTCGAACGGCGGGTCTGGCTGGCGCACTACGGGCGCTGGGGACGCTTTGCCTGCGCGCTGCGCGAGCTGGGCTTGATCCAGGGGCCGATCGCGACCGTGTTCCACGGCAAGGACATGTCGGCTTACCTCAAGAAGCGATCGCGCAACGCTTACGGGCTGCTGTTCAAGCGCGGCGATCTGTTCATGCCGATAAGCCAGTTCTGGCGCGATAAGCTGATCGCGCTCGGCGCACCGGCCGACAAGATCGTGGTGCACCGCATGGGCGTCGACACCTCGCGCTTCGTCGAGACGCCGCGGATGCTGGCGCCGGGCCAGCCGGTGCGCTTCATCGGCGTCGGGCGCATGGTGGAGAAAAAAGGCTTCGACGATGCGCTGGCGGCATTCGCGCAGATGCGCCGCGTGACCGACGCACCGGCGGCGACGCTGACTTTGATTGGCGATGGGCCGCTGCGAAGGTCGCTGCAGGCCCAGGCCTCACGGTTGGAGGTCGGCGATGCGGTCCGCTTCACGGGATTGTTGGCGCACGCCGAGGTAGCCGAGATGCTGCGTGAGGCGCACGTGTTCGTGTTGCCGAGCCGCACCGCCAGGAGCGGAGACATGGAAGGCATCCCAGTGGCGCTGATGGAGGCGATGGCGCAGGGACTGCCGGTACTGGCAACGCGCCACTCAGGCACGCCGGAATTGGTCGAGCACGAGGTGAGCGGGCTTTTGTGCGCCGAGGGCGACCGCAGCGCCCTGGCGGCGAACATGCTGGCGTTTGCGAAGACGCCGGAGCGCTGGGCAGCTATGGGCGCGGCCGGCGCAGCCAAGGTGCGGGCCGAGTTCGATCTCAAGCATTGGAACGATCTTTTGCTGCAGCGCCTGACGACGCTCTACGCAACGGCGGCGACGGATGGAGAACGATGAAACGCACGGCTTCCTGTTCCTGCGGACAATTGAGCATCGAAGTGAACGGCGCGCCTCTTGGCGTTGGCGTTTGCCACTGTCTCGCCTGTCAGCGCTCTGTCCCCTGTGCGGGACGACGGTCTTCCATGCCGAGGAAGGCCGCGAGCGCTCCGTGAGCGTCGCTGTGGGCGCCTTCGCCGATCCTGATTTTCCTGCGCCGCAGGTGTCGGTCTATGATTGCCGTCGTCACGCCTGGGTGCAGATGTCGGCGGATGCGGTCGTCTTCGAGAGGGACCCCGATTGAGGCAACGCCGGCGTGACAAGCCGGGTAGGTCATGCGAACACGCCGCCATGAGCGATCGGATTCAACCGGACGCGGCGGTGGCGGCTGGCCAGGAGACGATCCGCGCCGAAGCGCGCGCGCTGGAGCTGTTGGCAGACGCCTTGGCGGGGCCGCTGA
>CAZHWA010000315.1:0-3573 GCA_964536175.1 uncultured Terricaulis sp.
AATCGCAGCGCTCGATCGGCAATTTCAAGATCGGCGTCGAAAAGATGCCGCGCGAGATCATCGGCGCGCTGGGCGTGGTCAAGCGCGCTTCGGCCGAGACCAACATGGCGCTCGGGCGGCTCGATAAGACGATCGGCGACGCCATCGTCAAGGCCGCGCAGGAAGTGATCGACGGCAGGCTTGATGCGCACTTTCCGCTCAGCGTCTGGCAGACCGGCTCGGGCACGCAATCCAACATGAACGCAAACGAGGTGATCTCGAACCGCGCCATCGAATTGCTGGGCGGGGCGCGCGGATCGAAGACGCCCGTGCATCCGAACGATCACGTCAATATGAGTCAGTCGTCGAACGACACCTTCCCGACCGCGATGCACATCATGGCGGCGCAGATGACCTCGCGCCGCCTGATGCCGGCGCTGGCGCACCTCGAGACAGCGCTCAAGAAAAAACAGGAAGAGTTCGCGCACATCGTCAAGATTGGCCGCACCCATACCCAGGACGCGACGCCCCTCACGCTCGGCCAGGAATTTTCAGGTTACGTCACCCAAGTCTCGAATGCGAATAACCGGCTCAAAGAAAGCCTCTACGGGCTCTATGAGTTGGCCCAAGGCGGCACAGCCGTCGGCACCGGTCTCAACGCGCCGATCGGATTTGCCGAGAAGGTGGCCGAACGCATTGCCGCGATCACACACCTGCCCTTCGTCACTGCGCCCAACAAATTCGAAGCGCTGGCGGCGCACGATGCGATGGTGTTCGCGCATGGGGCGATTAACGCGGCGGCGGCGGCTCTGTTCAAGATCGCCAACGACATCCGCTTCCTCGGCTCTGGGCCGCGTTCGGGGCTTGGCGAGCTGATGCTGCCGGAAAACGAGCCTGGTTCCTCGATCATGCCTGGCAAGGTGAACCCGACGCAATGCGAGGCGCTGACGATGGTGTGCGTCCAGGTAATGGGCAATCACACGGCGATGACCTTTGCCGGCGCCAGCGGCCATTTCGAACTGAACGTATTCAATCCAGTGATGGCCTACAATTACTGGCAGTCGGCGCGGCTGCTCGGCGACGCCGCAATCAGTTTTTCGGATAATTGCGTGGCCGGCATTCAGGCGCGCGAAGACAATATCCGCGCCAATCTCGAGCGCTCGCTGATGCTGGTGACGGCGCTAGCGCCGAAATACGGCTACGACCGCGCCGCCAAGATCGCCAAAACCGCGCACAAGAACGGCACCACGTTGCGCGAGGAAGCGGTCAAAGACGGCATTCCCGCCGACGACTTCGACGCTATCGTCCGGCCCGGGAACATGATCGGCCCAGGCTGATTTTTCCGACGGAACTCGTGGGAACTCGCTTCAAGTGCGAAAATGGCAGGTAACATTTGTTAGGCGTTCGCCTTCTTTGCGACCAGCTGCATAGCGGGTGCTTGCGCCGGTTGCATGAAACATGCAGCACAATACATGCCTGTCATGAATCAAGTCGTGAACCTCAAGCGTGCACGCAAGTTAAAGCAGCGTGAGGCGGCGCAGAACCAGGCCGCCGCAAACCGATTCACGCACGGCCAGACGAAGGCGCAGAAGAAACTCAGACAGGCGGAACGGAAAGCCGCGGAACAATATCTCGATGGACACAAGCGCACACCCGATGAGCCCTGACGTGAAGTCCGCCGCAAGCGGCGGCGGCGGTCTGCAGAAGCGTTCCATGCGCATCGCGGGCCACCGCACGTCTTTGGCTTTGGAACAGGAATTCTGGGCGGCACTGGAGCGCATTTCGCGCGCGCGGTCCATGACGCTCCCCGTGCTGATCGCGTCGATCGACGAACGGCGCGCTAAGCTCACGCCCGAAGCTTCGCTGGCTTCGGCGGTTCGCGTTTTCGTGCTGGAAAACCGCGTCTAGGCGCCAGTCGTTTCGCGGCGCGTCATTGCAGCGGCCGTCCGTAGAGTACGAGCGCATAATAGCACGGCTGCACCGTGCATTGCTGCATCACCGCCTGCGCTACGAATCCACCTGTCCATCTAGGGGCGACGGTGGCGATCGGTGTTGCGTCCGGCGCCACGTCTTGCGCCACCAGCACATTGTTTTCGTCGTACACAATCAGGTCGAAATTGCTGCAATCGTTATCGCAAACGCCAATCAAGCGATAATCGCCGCCGGCTTCGAGCGTCAACGGCACAGCTTGCGTCTGTCCCACGCCAAGTTGGCCCGTGACGGGCTCAGCCATGCGATAATAGCCCTGCGACGCCAGTGCTTGCTCCACTTCAGCCAAGCGTTGCAGAATCTGTTGTTGATAGACGTTCTGTCCGGTCTGCAGCGGCGGGTTTTGAGTCCCCGCCGCTTGCTGGGGATCGGTCGGATTGGGCGGAGCGGCGTATTGCTGCGGCTCCTCCATCATCATGCCGATGACGCCGAGTATGACAACGGTCGCCACGACTGCGCCGACCACCCACACCCACACCGGAACGCCTTTCTTTTTCTCGGCCGCGGCCGGCGGGCTGTAAGCTTGTTGTGGCGCAACCGTACGAGGCGCAGCTGGCGACGGTTGTGGCGCTGGGCGCCGCGTGGCCGCGCCCTTGGCGAAACTGGAGACCGCTTCGACGAAACGGCGCCAGTTGGGATCGTCCTGCGCGCCACTCCAACCCGCCAGATTGGCAGCCTGTACTTCGCCGAAACCAAACGGCGGCTGCACATTGTCGATCATGACCGGAATGAGCACGCTCTTGTCGCGGCCCATGCGCGCTTCTTCGCGCACCCATTGCGAGCCCACGGAATGCGCGCTCCAGAGCACAATCAGCGCTTTGCACTGGGTCAGCTTCTGCTCGATATAGTCGGCCCAGGTCTGGCCCGGGGGGATCTCGTTGTCCCAAAAGACATCGAGACCGGCGGCCTGCAAGCCGCGCGCGATCTGCTCGGCGCGCGCAGCGTCCTCACGCGCATACGACAGAAATACGTCCGCCATCTCCCCTCCTGCCCCTCTCTCCTAGCAGGGGCCGGGCAGGGATCAAACGCCCTTCGGGTTGGGCCCGTACTGATTGGCGCCTGGCCGGGAAGGCAGAACCGCGACGATGAGCACGGCGATCGCTACAGCAGCAATCAACACGACGCCGACCGGCATGGACGCCGCCACCAGCATTGCGCCCACGGCATAGGCCCCGAAAGCGCCGGCTACCAGCCAGCCGCTCAGTCCAACATCGTGAAAGCGCCGGCTCAGCACGCTCAGGCCCGGCGCCAGCAATGCGAGCGCGACCAAGCCATAAACGAAGCTGGCGTTGGGCCCGCCCGTGTAGGGATTGACGCCGCTAATGGCAACGTCGAGGGCGCTGGCCAAGAGCGAGACGATCACAACGAAGGCCACCCACCACCAATACTCCGCCCGCCGCGCACGACCCTTGCCGTCGAAATAGAGGCGCAGGCATTTCTGAACGTAGCCGATCGGCGACTGGGTCCCGGCTTCCGGCCCCGAAAGAGACTCCCCTCTCCATTGCACGCTTGCAGCTTGCGGCGCAGCAGCCTGCTGAGGGGGCGCAACGCCGCGCGCCGCGGTGAACACGGCATTGGCGAAGCGTTTCCATTGCGCGGTGTTGG
>CAZHWA010000316.1:0-3571 GCA_964536175.1 uncultured Terricaulis sp.
CCGCCGTTAACTGCGTTGGCGCGAATCATATGTCGGTCTAGTGCTACCCGGTGGGGTTTACGTCAACGCGCCGCCAGACGCGCGTTCGCAAACTGCGGGGTCAACATGAACGCCATCGGAAAATCCTCGGTCGTCTTCGTGACTCTGTCCGGCCTGTTCTGGGGCGGCTGGGTGCTGGGCTCGCAAACACCCGAGGGGCAAGAGGCGCTGGCGCGAGCCTACGCCGCCTATGCAGAACAGCAAGCCACCGCGAACGAGGACCTCTTCAGCACGACGGCCTTGCGCGCGATCGTATGCGGCGGCACCAGCGTCGAGCGCACGGAATCCAAGCCATGCCTCGCCGTCGTGGCCGCAGGGCGCATGTTCATCGTCGACGCCGGCTCCGGCGCAGCGCAAACCCTGGCGGGCCGCAACATTCCCATGAACCGCTTGCAGGCGGTATTGTTGACCAGCGCGGGCCTGACGCAGACGGCTGATCTTGACGAACTCTATGGCGCGAGCGCGCGCACGCGCGACAATACCCTGTTGCCGGTCTATGGCCCGGCCGATACCCAACGCATGGTCGACGGCTTGAACCAAGCCGCCGGCTTCGATGGCGCCGAGCGTGGCCTGCAAGCGTGGGGTCCGGCGCCTGAGCCGGGCCGGTCTGTGATCGTATTCGAAGGCGACGGGCTTATCGTCTCGGCATTCACCACGCGCGAGGACGCCTTCGCAGGCCGGGTCGGTTATCGTTTCGATTATCATGGCCGCTCGATCGTCGTAGGCGGCGACGGGCGGGTGGTCGGCGCGCCGGCCGCCGTGAACGCCGACGTCGTGCTGCAGGGCGCACAAAGCCAGGCGCTGGCGCGCCTGCACGACACCGGCCAAGCCACGGCAGCCGAAGTCGCCGCACAGGCGCGTGCGTCGAACACGGGCATGGTGGTGCTAACGGGCGCCGACAACCAGATGGCCGCGCAGGTGCAGATCGCCGAAGCCCGCGCCGCCGGATTCGACGATGTGGTGGCGGGGCGCACCGGCATGCTGGTGGAACTGCCCCTCCACAACTCGGACATCAACGTCCGACCGCTTTAGGCAGGACGGACCTCGCAGCCAAAAGGGGGCGGCTTCAACCGCCCCCTTCTTTCGTTGCCTCAGACAGCTGCGCGCGGTCTGTGGACAGGCGAACCTCCGCCTTTATGGTGCGGCGAGCATGCGAGCTTTAGTCATTGCGCTCCTGACGTTGCTGATCGGCGCCGCGCCCGCCGCGGCGGATCGCTTCCTGCTCGAATACGACGGCTACGGACTGGGCCTGGTGCCCCTCGGCGGCATCACCGTCGACGCAGACGTCGATGAGGAGCAGTATCGCGTAACCGCGACACTGCAATCGCGCGGACTCCTCAATCTGTTCGAGCCGACGCATCTCGTCGCCACGTCGCAGGGAGCGATTCATGCGGGGGATGTACGCTGGGCGCGCTACGATCTCGATCACCGCTACAGCCACAAGCGGCGCGTCATCAATATGACGCGCGCGGCGAATGGCGCGATTGCGGCAATCATTGAGCCGGACTATCGGCTTTGGGGCGATCCTGCGGCCAGCGAAGAGCAGCGGCGCCGCTCACGCGATCCCCTGTCTACCATGGTGGCGATGGCGGTCGACGTAGGCCAGTCGCGCCGATGCTCGGGCGTTTACCCGACCTTCGATGGACGTTTCCATTACCTAATGGAACTGGCCGGCGGCGAGGTCGACCGCTTCAACGACGCCGGTTACGAGGGCGAGGTGCTGAAGTGCTCGCTCGCATATATCGCCGTTGCCGGCTACGAGCGGCGCGACGCCGGACGCCGCCGCATCCCGCACGGCGAGGTCTGGTTTGCATTGATGCCCGACACGCATTTCGCCCCGCCCGTGCGCATCACTACGCCGCTGTCGGCGGGCGCCGCGGTGATCCGGCTCGGCAGTTTTCGGCGCGCGCGGGTCGACGTCGAACTCACCGCGACCACGCCTTGAACGCGCGCGTAGCTGCAGCTGAACTGCTGATCGCTGTGCTGGATCGCGGCTGCACGCTCGATGATGCGTTGACCGAAACACCAAGCTTTTCGGCGCTGGAAGGCCGCGACCGGGCGTTCGCGCGCACGCTTGTCACCGCGGGCCTGCGCCGGCTTGGCCGCGTCAATGCCGTGCTCTCCGCCTTCCTTGAACGCCCGCTGCCCGAAAGCGCACAACATGCGCGCGCCCTCTTGCATATCGGCGCAACGCAGCTCTTGGTGCTCGGGACGCCCCCGCATGCGGCCGTTGGAGAGACCGTCGAAGCGGCGAACGCGCTGCGCCAGGCGCGCGGGTTTGCTAAATTGATCAACGCTGTGCTGCGTCGTGTAGCGCGCGAGGGCGCGGCCATGTTCGCCGCTTTGCCGCCGGGCTCGGACCTGCCCGTCTGGCTCTACGCGCGCTGGCGCGCCAGCTACGGGGAAGCCGCCGCGCAGATGGCGCAAGCACTTTGGCGAGAACCGCCGCTCGATCTTACCGCAAAGAGCGATGCAAAGGCCTGGACGCAGAAGCTCGGCGGCAAACTCACGCCGACTGAAAGCGTGCGCCTTCCGCTCCCCTTGCGGGGAGGGGGGGTGGAAACCCTGGACGGCTTTGCCGCCGGCGCGTGGTGGGTGCAGGACGCGGCTGCTGCGTTGCCGGCCCGCGCGCTCGGCGATGTGCGCGGTAAGCGTGTGCTCGATCTGTGCGCTGCGCCCGGAGGCAAGACGCTGCAGCTTGCGACGATGGGGGCGCATGTCACGGCGATAGACAAATCCGAAACACGTCTAACGCGCCTCCGCGACAATCTCGCGCGCACAAAATTCAGTGCCGAGGTGATTTGCGCCGATGCGCTCGAGTACCGGGCCGGTGAAGCATTCGACGCGGTGCTGCTCGACGCGCCATGCAGTTCAACCGGAACGCTGCGCCGCCATCCCGAGGTCGCTTGGCTGCGTCGCCCGAACGACATCCGCGCGCTGTCCGAGCTGCAGAGCCGGCTGCTTCGCGCCGCGGCTGCGCACCTCAAACCCGGCGCTCCGGTTGTGTACGCGGTCTGCTCGCTCGAGCAGGAGGAAGGGCCCGGCGTTGTGGCGCAGGCGCTCAACGCAGGCTGGCGGCGCCAGCCGATCGAGGCCGGTCACATCGCTGGCGCCGACGAATTCCGCACGCCCGACGGCGACCTCCGCACCCTGCCCTCGCATTGGCCCGAGATCGGCGGCCTGGACGGCTTTTATATCGCGCGGCTGCAGCGCCTTTCTTAACGTCGCGACATGCTTGCCTTGCGCGCCTGCCCCGGCGCAGCTAACCAGCGCTCATGGCGCGCACGCTCATTGCTCCATCGATCCTGGCCGCCGATTTCTCCAAGCTCGGCGAAGAAGTGCAGGCGGTCGAGGCCGCCGGCGCCGACATGATCCATGTCGACGTGATGGACGGCCACTTCGTGCCAAACATTTCCATCGGCCCGGCCGGGATCAAATCCATTCGGCCGCACTCTAAATTGCCGTTCGACGTACATCTGATGATCGCCCCGGTCGATCCCTACATCCAGCAGAGCCGCGACGCCGGCGCCGA
>CAZHWA010000317.1:0-3559 GCA_964536175.1 uncultured Terricaulis sp.
GGATCAAACCTGGAGACTTGGACTTTTCCGATTTTTGGGCCTACCTGCCCTGATGTGATGGCCAGTGACGCGACCCCCATCGCTCATCCGGCGGCGACTGGAATCCGGTCCCCATCAAACGCCCACAATGGGCGCCCTTCAAGCTCTTCCTTCCTTGCCCATCGCGCCGCGTAGTCGATCGGCGTCATCCAGCCGAGCTTTCCGTGCGGGCGATGCTGGTTGTAGTCGATGCGCCAGGCGTCGAGTTCGATCCGCGCATGTGTCAGCGAGCGAAACAGCGTCTCGTTCAAAAGCTCGTCGCGAAGCCTGCCGTTGAAGCTCTCGACGAAGGCGTTCTGCGAAGGCTTGCCCGGCTGGATGTAGCGCCAGGCCACGCCGCGCTCGCCGGCCCAGGCCAGGATCGCGTTCGACGTCAGCTCCGTGCCATTGTCGGAAAGAATCGCTTCCGGCAGCCCGCGCCAGACGGCGATGCGGTCGAGTTCGCGCGCCACCCGGGCGCCGGAGATCGAGCTGTCCGGCACAAGCGCCAGACATTCGCGCGTGCATTCATCGACCACTGCCAGAATCCGAAAGCGCCGCCCGTCGGTCATCTGGTCATGCACGAAATCGAGCGACCAGCACGCATTCGGCCGATCCGGCGCCTGCATCGGCGCCCGCAAGCCCAAAGCCCGCTTTCTGCCGCCGCGTTTGCGCACCATTAGCCGCTCCTCGCGATAAATCCGCTGCACCCGTTTTTTGTTCACCGCCCAGCCCTCCCGCCTCAGCAGCACATGGAGCCGGCGATAGCCGAACCGCCGGCGCTCGAACGCCAACGCCTTCAGTCGTTCGCGCAACGCACCATCGTCGCCCCGACGAGCCCGGTAACGGACGCTGGCCCGATCGGCGCTTATCAGCCTGCACGCCCGCCGCTCGCTCATCCGATGCGCCGTTTCCAGATGAGCGACAGCCTCTCGCCGCAAGGCGGGCGTCACCATTTTTTTCCGAGCAGGTCTTTCAGCGCCGCGTTGTCGATCATCGCCTCGGCCAGCAGCTTCTTCAGCTTGGCGTTCTCGCTCTCCAAGCTCCTGAGCCGTTGGGCGTCGGAAACGTCCATGCCGCCGTACTTGGCCTTCCAGCTGTAGAACGCCGCGCTCGACATGCCGTGCTTGCGGCACAGCTCCTTGGTCGAAACCCCGGCCTCGTGCTCGCGCAGGATCGAAATGATCTGCTCCTCGCTGAACCGCTTCCGCTTCATCTTCCGGCTCCCCGAATCGGGCCGGATTCTAGTTCCGTCTGGAGGAGTTTGCGGGGGTCGCGTCAGGCCTGGTTGTCCAACACCATCCGCACCGCGCGCTCGCGCACCTTAGGCGAATAATTGGGTCTTGTCTTCGATTTGCTCATTGCTCCACCTTCTCGAGAAAGGCAGCATCGGCAAACCCGGTACGGTTCACAGCTGGGATGCGCCTGTGGTGTTTAACTAGGGTAACCGACGCCTGACGCTTCCGGAAATACGTGTCGGAGCGGCCACTTACCGCTCTCAGATATTTCAGCCAGTTCGCGCAGAGTTATGTCCTCGACCCTGATCTCAGGAATGCGAGTCGCCATGCGAGAAACGTCCAATAATTTGGGCCCTCTCGCCTTCCAGAGCACGCCAAGATAAGCTTTGGCATCGACAATCCTGGGAGTCTCAATTTTGAACCTGCGCGAAAAACCGTCCAAGAAGTCGACAAATTCGTCGCGGTCGATAGCGTTTAGCATGGCAACCAAGGACACGTCAGGATCAATGTCCAGATTTGGCTCTCCCAGATACTCTCGGAGGTAAGCCAGCACTTTCTGTTCAGCGGGCTTCATTTCCTTCATCCGTTGTTGCCGTCGTTTGCGGCGCAAAGCGCAATTGATGCGGCATCATAGATCAGGATTGCCGCACCCACGACAGGCACAAGACGACCGACGGCACGACCAACATTCGCGGTCACTCTAAGCGGTTGAACCCAAGTCGGCGCCCAGACTCGGACGCCAGCCGGAAAACGGGCATCCCCAAACACGGCGCGGGAAACAGTCGAGGCGACAGAGGTCGCAGGGCTCGTTCCCGGCTGAACGAACGGCTTAGGTACGACCGGCGCTCCTGCTGCTGTCAGGCCCAATCCGAGTAATTCGTCGACACCAAATTGTTGTGCGGCACATTGAGCTACTCGCCCGGCCAAGTCTTGGAGCTCCGGACCAAGCGGGCTAAGAGGATCGAGCGGGTCGAGCGGGTCGTTTGGATTGGGACCGCCGCCGAAACCACCCAGATCTATGCAATGGATCTGAGGATTGACCAATCTGACCTCGACGATCATGCCTTCGCTGTTGCGGATGTGCATTTCATCCCAGGTCTTGAAGCAGAAGCTGTTGCCCTCCATCCAACCAAGCCCGGTGGGATCAATGAAATTCACCGGATCGTTGCCAACGTACGCGTACAGATTCATTCCTCCGTCGAACAGGATCGGGTCTGTTTGCAGGAACCAGCCCAGCGTGGGCGAGTAGGCGCGCGCTTTGTAGTGGTACAGCGAAACTTCCCGCAGCCAGGCTTGGCCGGTGTATTGGAAGCGGCCGGCGTTGGCTGAGCCGGGGATGCCGTATTCGCCGTAGCTGTTGATGTCGAGCGCATCGCCCGCGCCGTCGGTGATCGCGATCACCGAGCCGAGCTGATCGGCGGTGAGCCAACGTGATGCGACGGGACGGAGCGCTGCACTTCATCGGGGCTCCGCGCTCCGTCCCGTCGCATCACAGCAAGCGGAGGCGGCTTTCTCAAGTTAAGCGCGGTCCGAAGAAACCGGGCAGGTCAATGTGCACTAAGATACATTAGCACTGGTATTACAACGCTCACCGAGGCAACCCAATAGCAAGCAAATTGAAACCAGTCGAACGCGCCTGACGCGCGATCAGAATTCGCTCGAACCTGCGCCACATGACCAACGAGGAAAAAGTACGTGGCGATAGGGGTAAAAGCGAGAGCGGCCTTGTTGTAGTCTTCGCCGATCAAACCGACGACGAAGCCGAGCGCAAAGAATGCCGACACCGGCCACGTTATCTGGACCGCACGCCAGAGATAAGACTCCTTCATACGAGCCCCATCGCCGCTAAACCAATCAAACCACCAATCAACCACAGCAGAACGACGCCATATTGAACTGGGCCAAAGCTGTAGTGAGTGGGTTTATGCTGAATACGCTGAACAACGTCATCGACGAGTAGCGTCGAGAGACCTACCACCGCAGGAAGCAGCAAAAGACTTCGGCTTGAGTTTGTTCCCCAATAAACGGCCGCCATAACGACAGCCATCATCGTGATCGCAACAAATACTGATGATATTCGCATGTGTGCTATTCCGTGGGACAAGTGATCTCAGCGGTGTTCGGAAAATTGCCAGTACTCGTGACGAGATTACCCACGCCGACCCCAACTCCGATCACAAAGCCACCATTCGTGAGGCCAATATCAAGGGCACCGAAACCACCGACTCCGTGTGCATATGCGAGACCAATGTTCGCCTCGGGCGCGTAGCCCCATGTGATGCTCGCTCCCGCACCTCCGGTCC
>CAZHWA010000318.1:0-3549 GCA_964536175.1 uncultured Terricaulis sp.
ATCGCGATAGCGGCCGAAGACGCGCTCGAACGCGCCCGGCTTTACCCGCGCCGCGCGGGCGGCAAAGTAGGCGGCGGCGGATTGTTGGTCGCGGGTCATCGCGGCCAATATGGACCGTCGGCGCCCTCGCCGGCAACGGTGGTTGGGCCGGGCGGAGCTTTGTCCTGCTATGGCTGTGCTGGCCGGCGGGGGCGCCGGCGGTCCATACTAGATCAAGCCACTCAGCGAGGCGCTGGCTTTCTCAGCTTCGTGAGACTTCGATGCTAGTTGGCGCGATGCTCGCGCTTGACGTCGCGCCGCCACCGGGCGTCAATAAACGCCCTCGGGAGCGGCATAAGCATGGCGGACATCGCCGGCACAAGCATCGAGCAGCGGGCCGATCAGCGTGGGCGGCTGCGCCACTTCTTCGTCTATCAGAGCTGGTTCTTCGTCCTCGTCGCATTCGTCGGCTTCGGCCCGAACTTCTACGACTACTTCGCCGGAACCTTCCCCCTGCCCTGGACCGCGCACGTTCACGGCGCGGTGATGATGGCGTGGCTGTTTGCTTATGCGGCGCAGACGAGCTTCGCGGCGAACGGCAATCTGATGGTCCATCGGGCCTGGGGGGCGCGTCTCGTCTGGCTGGCGGGCGCCGTGTTCGTCGTCATGGCGATGGCGACGGTGACGAGCATCGCCCGGTTCAATCCGTCGCTGACCGAGATGACGTTCCTCTATGACGTTTTTGCGATCCAGATCGTGATGATGGTGTGGTTCGCCGTATTCGTGACGTGGGGCGTGCTCGCGCGCGGCAATAGCGGCTGGCATCGGCGCATGATGACGTTCGCGACGATTGTCTTGCTGCAAGCTGCGGTCGATCGCATGTATTGGCTGCCGGAGAGCGGACTGCCGATGTTCTGGCATCAGGCGATTCGGCTCTACGCGCTGATGGCGCCGATGCTGGCGTTCGATATAATCACGCGGCGGCGCCTTCACCCGGCGACGCTGGCTGCATCAACGCTGATCGTCGGCGGTCATGCGCTCGTCAGCGCTGTGTGGGAAGACGCGAACTGGCGAGCATTCGTCGATCAACTCACACGCGCGTGGCGGTGAACAATGTGGACCGCCGGCGCCCACGCTGGCAACACGACAGCCCTCTCCCTCCTTTGGGAGGGAGAGGGTTGGGTGAGGGTGGAGCGCGACCGATCGAGATTTCGCGATCCGGCTTAGTCGGGCAACAATTCACAACGATGTGCAGCCCCCTCACCCTGCCCTCTCCCCCGGAGCCGGGGGAGCAGCACGCGCCAGCCGAGTTCGTTCAACCGCGAAGTTCTAACGGCGTCATAGTCACGTTGCTCGGCGACATCGTGCGACATGCCATCGATTTCCACGATCAGTTTTGCGTCGATACACGCGAAGTCGGCGATGTAGCGGTCGATCGGAACCTGGCGTCTGAATTTTGCGCCGAGGCGGCGATCGCGCACGAGCTCCCAGACGGCCCTCTCAGCGCGGCTCTGTTCTTTACGCATGCCGCGAGCGCGGTCTCGGAGCATGCCTTTAGTCGGCACCGTCATCACCGCCCCCTCACCCTGCCCTCTCCCCCTTTCGGGGGAGAGGGTTCTTTAGATTAGTCCTGCAAGCGGCGAACTCGGATCGGCGTACTTCTTCTTGCCCATGCGGCCGGCTAGGTAGGCTTCGCGTCCGGCGATCACGGCGTGCTTCATGGCGCGGGCCATACGCACCGGGTCTTTCGCTTCGGCGATGGCGGTGTTCATGAGGACGCCGTCGACGCCGAGCTCCATGGCTACTGTCGCGTCGCTCGCCGTGCCGACGCCGGCGTCGACAATGACGGGGACGCGCGTTTGTTCGACGATGAGACGGATGTTGACCGGATTCTGGATGCCGAGGCCCGAACCGATCAGCGATCCCAGCGGCATGATGGCGACGCAGCCGGCGTCTTCGAGCTTCTTGGCGTAGACCGGATCGTCGCTGCAATAGACCATCACTTCGAAGGCTTCGGCGACGAGGATCTTCGCGGCGCGCAGCGTCTCCTCCATGTCGGGATAGAGCGTCTTCTGGTCGGCGAGGACTTCGAGCTTCACCAGCTTCCAATCCCCGGCCTCGCGCGCGAGGCGGAGCGTGCGCAGCGCTTCGTCTGCGGTGAAGCAGCCGGCGGTGTTGGGCAGGAAGGTCGTCTTCTTCGGATCGATGTGATCGGTGAGCCGCTCTTTGGTCGGATCGGAGAGGTTCACGCGCCGCACCGCGACGGTGACGATCTCGGCGCCGCTGGCTTCGAGCGCGGCTGCGTTCTCGGCGTAGGATTTGTACTTGCCGGTGCCGATGATGAGGCGGGAGGAATAGCTCTTGCCGGCGATGGTGAGGGAGTCAGTCATGGAATTGTGACTTCTACATAAGCGCCAGGCGCCAGGCCATCGAGCGCATTGGCGACGAATTCGGCGTGCAAACGGATTCGTGGCCAGTTCGTGGACGAAAGCACGACGACGGCGATACGTCGTTGCGCCAAGTCTTGCTGATAGACCAGGTTCTGGTCGGCCGTCACCAACACTTCAAATCCGGCGTTTTCGGCTGCGACGAGTAGCGCGCCGTTTTCCAACGTGTCCCAGCCGCACTCGTAGGCGGTCCTGATTTCATGCTTCGACAGTACCTTGCGCAGCGGCGCCGGCGTGCTCTGGTCGAGCAGGACGCGCATGCCTCAGGCGGTCTCTAGGCTGCGCTGGGCGTGTTCCAGCACGGCCTCCACTTGCGACCGCTCGACGCCGGGAAACCACTCCAAGAACTCATCGACCGTGGCGCCGCCTTCGATGTTTTCGAACAGCGCCTTCACCGGTACGCGGGTGCCCTTAAACACCCAAGCACCACTGACCTTGGCCGGGTTTCGCTCGACGGCGGGGCACTGGGACCAGTCGATCATGGCTCACACCTCGGCTGCAGAGGCTTGGATACTAGCATCACCCGCCCCCGACGAACTGGACGATTTCCAGCCGATCGCCGTCCTCAAGGGCGATCTCGGACCAGCGGCTCTTGGGGGCGATTTCGCGGTTGCGCTCGACAGCCACCCGCCGAGGGTCGATCTCCAGCGAGGCGAGCAGCTCGGCGAGGGTCGCGGCGTGGGCGACTTCGCGCGGTTCTCCGTTGACGATCAGACGCATAGCCTTTCCTATCGGCGGGACCTAAGCCCCAGTGTTAAGGCTTATATGGGCCGCCCCCGCAAGCGGCGCCGCCTCCAGCGCCGCAAAGGACGTTTTTCAGGACCATGCCGGACGCCAAGCCGATCTACGTGCTGAACGGGCCGAACCTCAATCTGCTGGGGACGCGCGAGCCGGAGATCTACGGCCGGGTCACATTGGCGGACATCGAGCGCGCCTGTACTGAGCGGGCTGCGCAGATGGGGCGGGCTGTCGTGTTCCGTCAGTCCAACCTCGAGGGCGAACTGGTGAATTGGCTGCAGGAGGCCGGCCAAAAAGCCGCGGCGGTCGTCCTCAACGCCGGCGGGTACAGTCATACCTCGGTTGCTCTGCACGACGCGATCAAGGCGATCGGCGCGCCGGTGAT
>CAZHWA010000319.1:0-3546 GCA_964536175.1 uncultured Terricaulis sp.
GAGTTCAGGCAGGCGCACATTGATGGCGTTGAACTGCTCCCAGGTAAGGCCCTCGGCCAGCGGCTGCGGCTCATAACGCGCTGTTGGATCGAGCCTCAGCACGGCGCGGCGGGCCCAATCCTCGGTACGACCGAGGATTTGACCGACGCGGCGCACGACCTGGCCGATGTCATCGGCCTCGCTCTGAATAATCGCAACCTGGTAGTCGCGGCTGGTCTGAGCCAGCACTGTGCCAAAGCGGTCGTAGATGATGCCGCGCGGCGGGGCGATGATACGCGTGTCGAAGCGGTTCTCGTCAGCCGCCATGCTGTATTCGCGACTGAACGCATTGCTGACCTGCAGCTGAACCATGCGCGCCAGGATCGCAGCCATGGCGCCGCCGCCAACAAAGGACAACAGCGTAGCACGCCGCGAGAAGATAACGTTCGCATCGCGCTTCGGGAGCGTGGAGCCGACTCGCCTGCCCTTCATCGTTTGAGCCCCGGCTGCGGACGCATCGACGGTGCGGCCGTCATGTAGAGCGGACGCACAAACGGGAAGAGAATAGCTGTAATCGCCGCGGCCTCCGCGTAGGGCAGGACCGAAACATTGGCGCCGAGCGCCAGTGGCGCGATAAGAGCGGCGATGGCTACAGTGGCCGCTGTCGTAAGAATAAACCCGCCCCAAAGCGACACCAGGTTCGGCGCCGACATGATCACAGCCGCGACGCGGCCGATGAGATAAGTGGCGAGATACAGAACGAGAAACAGACCGTATGGGCCTCCGGCGAGCTGATCGTGCAGGAGTCCAAGCAAGGCCAGCGTGAGCGGCGCGCGCCAGCCGCTTTCATCTTCGGCCGCCCATCCGTAGGCGGCCCACAACACGGCGAGCGGGAGGGGCGGTTTGGCGAACAGCGGTCCCATCGGCAGGGCTGGCAGAACGACGGAGGCAGGCGCCAGGGCGAAGCCCCATGTGCGCAGGCCGCGCCGGCCGGTCGGACGTAGACTCATTCGCCCTCCCCTTGCGGCGGCGCTGGCGGCGTCTGTGACGGCTCGGGGGCGGGCCGATCGGCGGACGGTTGTTCCTGGGCAGGCTGCGATGACGCCGGCTCGGCGGGCGGCGGCGGCTGCGGCGGCTGTGCGCTGACTGGCTGCGCAGGTGACTGCGCAACCGGCTCGCGACGCGGCGGCGTTGACTGGCTCGGCGGCGCGCTTGGCGCAGTGGGTGGCGGCGCCATCGTGTCACGGCCGATGCTCGAATAGGACGAGGCCGCCGCAAGCGGCGGGCCTTCATCCGCGACGGGCGCATCCTCCGGACGCTCAATGCCGACATAAGGCAAGATACGCACAAAATCGATCGGCTGTTGCGATGCAGCCAAGGCGACGCGCCACCCGTCGCCGCTGCGGCGGGCGACACCGACAGGGATGCCGCGCGGAAACACGCCGCCGTCACCGGAGGTGATGATGCGCTCGCCTTCGCGCAGGCTGTTGACGCCGACAATGAAGTCGAGCCGCGGCGCCTGCATCTGGAACGGGGCGGTGTAAAGCTCGGGCGGGCGCGTCGCCTGGCCGGCGAGCACTGCGCGTACGCGCGAGGCCTCGCCCATCACCGGGATGCGCGAGTTGTAATCGTCGACCATCAAAATACGCGACGAGCGGCGACCAACCGAGACGACGCGGCCGATCAAGCCGTTCTCGTTGACGGCAATATAGCCCACGCGGACGCCATGATCTGCGCCGGCGTTGGCCACCAGCGTTCGTGTGAAGGGGCCTCCGGAATCGAGCACAAGCTGGGCGGCGATCGAGTTCTCGATATTGGCGCCGTCGCCGAATGCGTCTGCCGGCATGCGCAGCAGAGCCTCGTAGCGGGCGTTGCGTTCTGCCAGGCGCTCGGCAAGGTCGCGCCAAGCATGCAGATCGCGGTTTTCACGCTCCAACTGTTCGATGCGATCGCTCGCGCCCCACATATTGGCCAGCCGCTCGAAGAAGCCTTCGCCGGCTCGCACGGGGCCGGTGGCGCCGCGTCCGGCGGTCGCCGCCACGCCATCCCCCGCTTGCTGCGCCGCTTGGCCCATGGGCCATGGCGTCATCTGCGTGAAAATCAGGACAAGACCACCGATCACCAGCGTGAACGCGATCAACACGCCAGGAGCGATCCTTCGACCTGCTCCCGCGCGCCGCACCACGCTTCTGCGTCTGGCCACGTCTTGCCCGCCTCTCTTTCGCGCGCGTCAGCGCTCAGACTTCCTCGGTGAGCAACCGGCGCGCGTCGGACGAATTTATCGTTTCCAAAGCTTTTCCGCAGCCTTTGACCACACAACGCAGCGGATCGTCGGCTACCGACACGCGAATAGAGATGCGCTCCTGCAGCACTGTATCGAGGTTCCGGAGCAGCGAGCCGCCGCCGGTCATCATCAGGCCATGGTCGTAGATGTCGGCGGCCAATTCGGGCGGCATCTGCTCGAAGGCTTGCCGCACCGCATCGACAATGCGCGTGACCGGTTCGGCAAGCGCCTCGGCCACCATCGCCTCATTGACGGTGATCTCCTTCGGTACGCCGGAGAGGTTGTCGCGGCCTTTGATCGGCATCGACATGCCCGAGCCCTGATCGGGCGCCTTGGCGGTGCCGATCTCTTTCTTGATTTTTTCGGCCGTGGACTCGCCAATCATCAGGTTCTCGTGACGGCGGAGGTACTGGATGATGGCTTCATCCATCTTGTCGCCGGCCTCACGCAGGCTGCGCGACCAGACGAGGCCGCCGAGCGAAAGCACTGCGATCTCGGTCGTTCCGCCGCCGATATCGACTACCATGCAGCCGGAAGGATCGTCGATTTCCAAGCCGGCGCCGATGGCGGCGGCCACCGGCTCCTCGATCAGCTTTACTCGGCGCGCGCCCGAGGCTTGTGCGCTTTCCAGGATGGTGCGCCGCTCGACCGGCGTCGCCCCGGTCGGAACACAGATTACGATTTGCGGCGAGATCAGCGCTGGGCGCGGCAGAACCTTCTTTATGAACTGCTTGATCATTTCTTCAGCGACGTCGAAGTCAGCGATGACCCCATCGCGCAATGGCCGGATGACCTCCATGTTACGGTGGGTCTTGCCGAGCATAGTCTTGGCTTCGGTGCCGACCGCATAAACGACCTTGCGGCCGCCTTCGTTGACATACGCCACCACCGACGGCTCATCGAGAACGATGCCGCGGCCCTTGACGTGAATCAGCGTGTTCGCGGTCCCGAGATCGATCGCCAGATCCGGCGCTACGAGACCGAACATGTTGCCGAGCATTCTAAGAAAACCTCGCCGCTGCGCACCGGCCGAATCAGCCCTTGCGATGGGCTTAATGCGGCAAGCTTAACAATCCTGAGACGGCGCCGGCCCCCGGAACGTCATATACGAGCGCTCTTGGACCGATGGAGGCGATGGGGCGTGGGCGCGTGGGCCCTTGCAGCCTCGCGCATGTCCGCCGCCGACCGCCCCCGTCGCCGACGGAATGGACTTGCCGCGATGTCACATTGGATGCAAGGGGCGGGCCGCTTTTGCCGCATCGTCGCCGCATTGGCCGCAAAGA
>CAZHWA010000320.1:0-3540 GCA_964536175.1 uncultured Terricaulis sp.
ACTCATCCGCCCAATCCCCGCGCCGAAGCCGCTTCGCCGCGGGCGCCGGCGCATGTCTGCGCCAGTCACACCGCCAAATTGTCGATCAGCCGCGTCTTGCCAAGCCACGCCGCGGCGAGAATGCGCGCCGGCGCGGACAGGTCTTCGATCGGCGCCAGCGTTCCGGCGTCGCGCATCGCCACGTAATCGACGCTGGAAAATCCCGCAGCGATCAATCGGCGCGCGGCCTTCGCTTCCGCCTCGGCGATCGGCTCGCCGGACCGCACCGCCTTGATTGCATCGTGCAGGATGTGATTGAGCCGGCCGGCGATGCGCCGTTCATCGGCAGTGAGGTACGCATTGCGCGAAGACATCGCGAGGCCGTCGTGTTCGCGCACCGTTGGGCAGCCGTGGATCTCTACAGGAATATCGAGATCGGCCGCCAAACGTTTGATCACCAGCAGCTGCTGGTAATCCTTGTCGCCAAAGAACGCCCGATCCGGCAGCGCCTGCAGCAACAGCTTGGCCACGACGGTGGCGACGCCGCCGAAAAAGTGCGGACGGAACTCGCCCTCCAGCATCGTCGCAACCGAGGTTACGATCACATTGGTGGAAAAACCGTCCGGGTACATCGCCGTGCGGTCCGGGCCGTACAGGAGATCGCATCCCGCCCCGGCCAGCAGGGCGGCGTCGCTCGCCTCGTCGCGGGGGTAACGCTCGAAGTCCTCGTGCGGCGCGAACTGGCGCGGATTGACGAACAGGCTCGCCACCACCCGTTCGCAGCGGCTCTTGGCGGCGCGGACGAGCGAGAGATGGCCCTCGTGCAGGGCCCCCATCGTCGGCACGAGCCCAACGCTTAGGCCTTGCAGCCGCCATTCGTTAACAGCGGCTCGCAGGGCCGGGACATCGCGTACGACAGGCAGGGGAGCGCTCGCCATGCTTTGCGCATCGTGCGCTCTCGTCCCGCCGTCAAGACGCTTAAGCGCGCCTTAACCTCGATCACCGAATTTTTGTCTTCATGCGTCTTGGCGTTGCGTCTCTTTGGCAGGCCGCAGCGCCCGCTAGTGCGGGCGCGCGATGAGCCTCGCCTACGACTTCGGGCCGATGGCGCCGCCTACGCCGCGTCAGGCCCACACCATCGTCGTTGGCAATCAGAAGGGCGGGGCCGGCAAATCCACTGTAGCGATGCACGTGATCGTCGCGCTGATGCGCATGGGCCGGCGCACTGGCGTCGTCGACCTCGACATCCGCCAGCGTTCGCTCACGCGCTACATCGAAAATCGCGCGCGCTGGATCGCGTCGCGCGGCGTCAAGCTGGCCTTGCCGCAGGTGCTGGAGCTGACGGAAAGCCGCGAACGCCAGCTCGACGCTGCGGAAGCCGAAGAGGAGAGCGCGCTCCGGGCGGCGATGCGCCGCTTGTCGGAGACCTGCGATTTCATTGTCATCGACAGCCCGGGCGGGGATTCCCATCTCGCCCGGCTGGCGCACGCCTGCGCCGATACGCTGATTACCCCGCTCAACGACAGCTTCGTCGACTTCGATTTGCTCGGCGACATCGACCCGCACAACACCGGGATCGTCCGCCCCTCCGTCTACAGCGAGATGGTCTGGGACAGCCGGAAGAAAAAGGCGCTGGCCGTCCGCACGCCAATCGATTGGGTGGTGCTGCGCAATCGCACCTCGGCCAGCCGTATCGAAGCCAAGAACAAGCAGCGCGTTGGCGAGGCGCTGAAGACGCTGTCGCAGCGGATCGGCTTCCGGCTCGCGCCCGGCCTGTCGGAACGGGTGATCTACCGTGAACTCTTCCCACAGGGCCTGACTCTGCTCGATCTCGACCGGGGGCAGGAGGGGGAAATGAAGATGGGCCATTTGGCCGCGCGCCAGGAGCTGCGCGACCTGTTCATCGCGCTGAAGCTGCCAGGCCTTGATGGCGAGCCGCTGAAGTTCTGATCCTGCCCCTCCGCCTATGCTAATTCGGCTGTGAGATGGCGCCCGCGCTTCTTGTCCTGATTGCGCTGTTTGCGCTGCTTTTCCTGGTCCGCCTGTCGGCAGCGCGGCGCGCCGCCCTGATCCAGCGTTGGCCCGCGGTTTTGCTAGCAAGCGCAGCATTCTTGGCGCTGGCGCGCGGCGGGTTGTGGGCGGGCTTCGGGTTCGCCCTTGCCGCTGCGATCGCGTGGCACATGTGGCCGCGCCTTTCGGCGCCGCGCTCAGCGCCTGGCGCCCCGGACGCCAACGACCCGGCCGAGGCGGAGGCGCGCGCGATTCTCGGCGTTGGGTCGGACGCGACCGTTGCGCAGATTCGCGCCGCCTATCGCGCCAAGATGGCGCGGGCTCATCCGGATCGGGGCGGCAGCCACGCCGAAGCCGCGCGCCTCACGGCTGCGCGGGATCGGCTGTTGCGGAACCGGCGCTAGCCGGCGTCAGTCTATTTCTTCGGTGGAGTTCTCGTCGCCCTGCGCGAGCGGTTCGATCGGCACCCGCACCGGCGACAGCGTCTCGACCACCATGCCTTGATAGGTGGCATAGGGGCTGCTCGGCGCAGCTTGTTGTGGGGCCGCCGAGGCGTTCAGCGTGCCTGGGGCCAGCTGCACGTCCAGCCGGTTGGTCGGCATGTTGGCGAACATCGCCGCATTGGGATCTTCGCGGCGGGCGTATTCTTGGAAGGCGCCTTCGATCAGGTACGCGACCTGCGCGTCGCGGGCGGCGGCGGTTTCGCCGCCGAGCACGACCACGATCACCCGCCGGCCGTCGCGCTCGGTCATGGTGGCGAGGTTAAATCCGGAGGCCCGGGTATATCCGGTCTTGATGCCGTCCACGCCCTCGACCTGGCCGAGCAGGCGGTTGTGGTTGCGCCCAGACGCGCGCCGCCAGCTGAAATTGGGCGTCGAGAAGTAGTGATAATATTCGGGGAAATCGTACCAGATCGCCTGGCTGAGGCGGGCCATGTCGCGCGCGGTGGTGCGATGACGCGCGTCCGGGAGGCCGCTAGCGTTGGCAAAACGGGTGTTGGTGAGTCCCAGTTCGCGGGCCCGGGCTGTCATGTTTGCGGCGAACCGGGCTTCGCTGCCGCCCAGGCGCTCGGCCACCAGCACGGCGACGTCGTTCGCCGACTGGACCACCAGGGCGCGGATCGCTTGCTCGACTGTGATGCTGTCGCAGCCGCGGCGGCGGGTGCAGGCCAAGCCCAGCCGGGAGGGAGGCTGCCGGGCGGCGTTGCGCGAGGCGGTCCAGCGCGTGTCCAGCGTAATGTCGCCGCGCTCCAGCGCTTCGAAGATCATGTAGAGGGTCATCATCTTCGTCAGCGACGCCGGGAACCTCGGCTCATCGGCCTGGTCCTCGTGCAGCACCTCATTGGTGCGGGCGTCCATGACGATGGCCGCATACCTGTCCTGGGCGGCCGCAGGCGCAGCAAAGGAAAGCGCCAGCGCCGCCACCAGTGCGCTCGCCCACACTCGAACGTTAAAGAAAACCGCAGCGTTCATTCGGCGTCCCGTCCCATTGGCATAAGGACAATTCAGGCAAATCGCATGCCGTGCAGCTTACAGATTCATTAGTTCGGGT
>CAZHWA010000321.1:0-3537 GCA_964536175.1 uncultured Terricaulis sp.
CTCCATCAGCGGGCGGAACGAAGACATCATCCTATCGGCTCGCCCGGCGGTTCGGCAATCATCGGTTACGTCGCGCGCGCGAGCATCGGCATCCTCGATTGGGGGCTTTCTCCGCAAGAGGCGATCGATCTGTCCAATGCGACGGCGCGGACGTCTCCTGTCCGTCTCGAGGCCGAGCGGGCGCCTGGGGGATGGGTCGAGGCGCTGCGCCGGCGCGGCTGGGAGTTTCACGACGTAAGCGGGCTTGAGGAGAGCGGCTTGCACGCCATCCTGGTGGCCGAGGATGGCCTCGTCGGAGGCGCCGATCCGCGGCGCGAAGGACGTGTTGGGCGCTGGGTGGCGCAATGACGCTCAGCGCGAGAGCAAGTCTAGTAGAATGCCGTACTCGCTCTCCATCAATCCGTTGCGCCGGGCGCGCTGGACCGCTTCGCGACCCTGATCGGCCGTACGCGGCGCCCACCCTTCCAGCGCCGCACAGCGCTGCTCGGAGGGACGCGGACGACGATCTGTAAGCAAGCGCGCCAGCTCGCCGACATAGCTGCGAACGCCCTCGCGCACCTCGCGCTCAGCGCCCTGACTCATGGCCGCGTTCATGGCGCCGACTTCGAGGGCGCCAACGAGACCTGCGTCGATCACGTGCCGGATCGGCACGCCGCACGCAAAGCTGTCGCCAAGCGCCAGCGACCAGTTTTCCGTCGTTCGCGCCACTTGATCGGCGTTCGGCCGGCCGGCAAGGAACGATGCAAGCGCGCCACGACTTGCGGCGTCCGCATAGCGCGGCGCCGGCAGCGCCCCGCCGGCCGTAGCGCAGGCCGCCAGGGCGATCAGAAATGGCAGCAACGTCAGTCGCATCGTTCTCTCCTCCAGCGCCAACGCCTCAAGCGGCAGGCAGTTCGATCTTGAATGTCGTCCCCTCTGCGCCCGTACGCGTGAGCGTGAGTTCACCGCCCATCGCGCGTGTAAGTTCGCGCGAAATGGCGAGGCCAAGTCCTGTGCCTCCAGCTTCGGGCGCCGCCGAAACGAACGGTTCGAACAGCCGCGCACGCAAGTTTTCGCGCACGCCAGGTCCGTGGTCGATCACTTCGACCTCGCAGCGTCCCTGCACGCGCGATGCGCGCACCAGCACGGTCTTATCCGGTCGATGATGGGACAGCATGGCTTGCGCCGCATTGCGGAGCAGATTGACCAGAATACGGTGCAAGTGTTCCGGATCGGCCGTGCATGCGAGATTGGGCTCGATGTCGGCGCGGTAGGCGACGCCAGCGAAGCCGACCAAGGCATCGGCGGCGGCGTCGCCAGCCGCAGTCGCAACATCCACGGGCTGCAGCTCAGGCGCCTTTTCGTCGGCGCGACCGTACTTTAGCGTGCTCGATGCAAGTCCGGCGGCGCGGTCGATGGTTTTTTCCAGGCGGGACGCGAGACGGCGCACCTCGGCGTCCTCGGACCGGCCCAGTCGATCGGCCACCAGCTGCGCTGTCGATAACATGTTGCGAAGATCGTGACCGATACGCGCCACCGCCGCGCCAAGGGCGGCCAGCCGCTCCTTTTGCCGAAGAGCGTTGCGCACCTGCTCGGCCATATCGGCGGCGGCTCTCTGCGCGCGCCCGATCTCGTCGTGCCGCTGACTGCGCGGGAAAGCGATCGACACGTCCTCGGGCCGGTCGCGAAAGCGCTCGATTGCTTCGGTGAGGTCATGCATCGGACGCACAAAAGCGATGGTCAGCGACGTGTAAACCAGCGCCCCGGCCATCAACAGAATGAGCATGGACGCGCCGATGAAGTCGTCGGCCCAGGCGGCCATGGCGTGCTTCAGCGGCGCTTCGGTCAGCACGATTTCGATGAACTCGCCGCTTTCGAAGCGGGGCCGGGCCATGACCTGCAGCGTGCGTCCCTGCGGAGCGAAGTACGTCTCAAAGGCCCAGAGGAAGCGCTGCACGCCGCCGGCTTTCGTGTAGTCGTAGGTGATCAGATCGCCGGAAGGCGCGACGTTCGGGTCTTCCAGCAGCAGCACCCGCTCGCCCTCGCGCTGAAGCGCGGCGCGCTGCACGCCGGCGTTGGTCAGCAGCTCGTATTCCAGCGCCTCGCCGATCTCGATATCGGGTGTGACTTCGAGAGCAAGCGCGGCCACCTGCGAGAGGTTCATCCGTTCCTGCAGCCACTCCTCGTGGAAGCGGGCGAGCGCAGGAGCGAAGATCAACGCTTCCCCCAGCAGCACCGTCGCGGCGGTAATCGCGAGCAGCCGGCCGGCCAGGCTGGTCCCAAACCGGCGGACGCGCTGCCATAAGCGCGCCGCCGCATGCTGAAGGGTCTGAACCTGGCCCATTGCAGCGGAAGGCCTAGCGCAAGGTCAGGAAACTGTCCTCAGTCGAGGCGGCCGGCGGCCGGGCTCGGCTTGACGTTGCCAAATGACCGGGGTAAGCCCCGCGCCTTCATTTTCGCCCTAGCGTTGAGGCCCGTGTCCCCGTGAGCACCAAGCGGACCTATCAGCCCAGCCGGCTTGTCCGGAAGCGCCGTCACGGCTTCCGCGCCCGCATGGCCACCAAGGCTGGGCGGAAGGTGCTGTCGCGCCGCCGCGCGAAGGGCCGCAAGCGCCTGTCCGCGTAGGCGAAAGCCCATCTTGGCAAAAGCAGGACCGCGCAAATCCTGCGCGTGGCGGGCCGGCTGGCTATTGCCCTGTGGCCCGATTGCCGTACGCCCGTCTTGTGACCCCGCCGATTCATCGCCTCAGGAAACGCTCGGAGTTCCTGTTCGTCCGCCGCGGCGTGCGCGCCAGCCAGGACGCCGTCTTGGTCGAGGCGCGCCGGCGCGCCGAAGCCGGCCCGATGCGTCTCGGGCTGACCGCGAGTAAGAAGGTCGGGGGCGCGGTGCGGCGGAACAGGGCGCGCCGGCGATTGCGCGAAGCGGCGCGTCAACTGCTGCCGGAGCTCGGGCTCCCGGGTGTCGACTACGTCTTCGTGGCGCGGCAACAAACCCCAGAGGCGCCCTGGGTTGGCTTGCTTGACGATGTTCGAAACGCGCTGTTAAGGCTCCGCGCCGATTTGCAGCCGGGCCGCGCCCCATCGCGGCGCGGTAGTCGGGCCCGCAGCCTATCTGATACCGACATCACCGGCGCCACACGCGCCAAGGGCGACTGAGACACCGATGCAGTACCGCGGCGGCCCCGGGCCCAACGAAACCCGCAACGTTCTGATCGCGATCGTGCTGTCGCTCGCGATCTTCTTCGGTTTCGAGTTTTTCTACAACGCGCCCTTGCGCGAGCGTCTCGAAGCGCAGGAGCGCGCGCGCGTCGAAGCGCAGCTCGAGCAGGCGCCGGCCGAAAGCAGTACGCCCTTGCAGGCCCCCCAGGCCAGCACGCCGGCCACGCGTGAAGAAACTCTCGCGGCGTCGGCCGCCTCGCGTATCGCCATCCAGACGCCGTCCGTCGATGGCTCCATTTCGCTGGCGGGGGCGCGCATCGATGATCTCAACCTGCGCGGTTATCGGCGCACGGTCGAGGAGGAGAGCGCCGAAGTCACGTTGCTGGCGCCCTTCAATAGC
>CAZHWA010000322.1:0-3526 GCA_964536175.1 uncultured Terricaulis sp.
CTTGTCCGCGAGCGCCGTCATCAAGAAGCCTTGTTTGGCGGCGTCTTACGCCGGCGCCGGTGGCGTTGACCCACCTCAAACCGGACCTCACGCGCGAGGAGCATCCTTTATCCATGAACGAACCGCCGAATTCGCTGGGCCGCCTGCTCGACGAGGTGGACGATCTTGCCGAGGAGAAGGGCGAGGCCGCGCCGGTAGCCGTGCGCGACGTGCTCCGGCGCGTGCATGGGCGCGCCTACGGGCCGTTGCTCTTCCTGATTGGATTGTTCTCGATCTCGCCGGCGACGCTCTTGCCCGGCATGAACTGGCTCGTCGCCGGGGTGGCCTCCATCGTCTCGCTGCAGATGATTTTGGGCGCGCCGCACCCCTGGCTGCCGCGGCGCGCACTCGACGCGCGCATGAAGGCTTCGGAAGTGCGCCGCACGCTCAAGGAGGCCAAGCCGTGGGCGCGGCGCTTCGACTATTGGCTAAGGCCGCGCCTCACGTTCATGACCAGGCCGCCATTTCTCAACGTCGCCGGCGTGCTCTGCCTGGTGGCTGCGCTAGCGACCTTTCCGCTCGGCCTGATCCCGGCCGGTCCGGTGGCGCCCGGCCTTGCCATCACGTTCATCGGTCTTGCGCTCATGGCCAGCGACGGCCTGTTGCTTTTGCTCGGCGGCGGCCTGACGCTGCTCGCCGTCACCCTGGTGACGATGGCGTTCCGCTGATTGCGAGCGGTTGATTTGACTCAAAGCGCGTTTCAGGCCGCGCCCTGAGACTGGCGGCCTTGAATAAGGAGCATCTCGATGAGCCAAGCCGTGATCGATTTCTGCGACCGCCTCAAGGAAACGCTGCTGGCGGTCGAGGCGCGGTTGGAACAGGCCAAAGATAGTCTGGAAACGAGTGCTGAGGGGCTGCAAGGCGAAGCCAAGAAGCACATCGACGAAGCCGCCGAGCAGCTCGCCTCGTTCCGCGCGCACGCCGGCGTTATGGCCGAAGCTATCCGGGCCGATGCGCCTACACTGGTGGGCGCGATGCGCGAAAAGCTGAAAGACGCAGGACTGGAGGCCCAGGTGGCCTTGCGTCACGCCGCCGTGTTCCTTGCCGAGTCCGCGTCCAAAAGCGCGGACAGCGCCGCCGCGGCGTTGAAAGTCGGTGCAGCGAAGGCGCACGCCGTGGCCGAAACGCTCAAGCACGAAACCGCTGTGACGGTCGCCACGCCGCCATCATCGGACGCATCGTCCGGATAACATGGCCATCGCAGCGCCGGCGCAAGCCGATCCTGACACGGTATCGCGCGATGCGCGGCTGGCGCCGCAGGTGCTCGTGCATCATTCCTTGCCGGGGCGCACGCGGCTGCGCCTCGAGCCGCTGCGGGGCTCTCGCGACTTGCTCGCCGCGCTGGGCCGACGTCTGGCGGCGCGGGAGGGTGTGCTCAGCGTCCGCGACAACGCAATCTCCGGCTCGCTGCTGGTCGAACATCAGACAAGCCTCGCGCCTGAAACCGTCGCCGAGACGGTGCGCGCGCTTTGGCGCGAAGGTTTGTCGGCGCCGGCGCTGCCTGACGACTCGCCCCGGAAGTACTGGCATGCGCGACCTGCCGCGGACGCTATCGACGCCCTCTCCTACGTGAACGGTCTCACTTCCGGCGAGGCGCGCCGCCGGCTGGCAGCGTACGGCGAGAACCGCTTGCCCGACCCCTCGCCGCCGCGCGCCATAGAATTGCTGGGCGCACAGCTCAAGTCCGTCCCGATCGCCTTGCTTGGCGGCTCTGCGCTGCTTTCTCTGGCGACGGGCGGCGTTCTCGACGCGGTGCTGACGCTTGGTGTTATCGGCCTCAACGCGGGCATCGGCATGTCGACAGAAAGCTGGACGGCAAGTCTTGTCCGCCGCCTCACCGCGACCACCGACATCGACGTGCCGGTGCTCCGCGACGGCGCGGAAACCACCACATCGATGTCGCGCGTGTGCCAGGGCGATTGGCTGGTGCTGAAGCCGGGCGTGCGCATCGCCGCCGACGCCCGCCTTATCGCTGCCGAAGGGCTCACCATCGACGAATCCGTCCTCACGGGCGAAAGCGTCCCAGTGGAGAAGCATGCCGATGCGGCCGTCGACATCGACGCCCCGCTCGCCGGGCGTCATACGATGGCCCATCGCGGCGGCGTCGTGACGAGCGGCGCCGGGCTGGCCGTCGTCACCGCAACCGGGGTCGCCGCCGAATATGGCCGCGTCCGCGCGCTACTCGATACGACGCGCGCGCCGGCCCCGCCGATGGAGCGCGCGCTCGACCGACTCGGCGTGCGCATCACGCTCGCCTGCCTCGGCGCCTCCGCGCTGCTGAGCGTCATGCTCGGCCTGCGCGGCGCGCGGCCGTCGGCCATCGGCCGCAGCGCTATTGCGCTCGCGGTCTCTGCGATTCCAGAAGGGCTGCCGGCGCTCGCGGCCTCCTCCAAGGCTTTGGCCGCACGCGCCATGTCGCGCGAGGGCGTCTATCTGCGCAACGTCAACGTCGTCGAGGCTGCAGCCAATATCGATGTCATCTGCTTCGACAAGACCGGCACTCTCACCCAAAACAGCATGCAGGCCGCGGCCGCGTACACGCCGGACGCGTTGTGGCGCTGGGACGACGACGCACCGCTCCCTCGCGCGCTTCACCGCATCGCTCTGATCGCCGCACTCTGCAACGACGCCGAGATTGGCGAGGACGGCACGAGTTCAGGCTCGGGTACGGAGCGCGCCTTGCTGCGCTTCGCCGAGCGAACGGACATCAGCCTGCAGCGGCTGCGCAAACGCTACCCGCGTCACGCTGTAGCCCCGCGCCGTGCCGACCGCCCGTTCATGGCGACGGAGCATCGATCGGGCGTAAATCCGCTGATAGCGGTGAAGGGCGCGCCTTCGCACGTGCTGGAGCTCTGCACCCGCGCGCGCGCGCGCAACGGAGCCGTAGCGATTGACGATGCGTTGCGCGCGGCGATTGCTAAACAGAACCAAATCTTGGCGAGCGAAGGACTTCGCGTGCTCGGCTTCGCCTGGGGCGCAGGCAGCCTTGCCGACGGCGAACCGCACGACCTTGAATGGGCCGGGCTCGTGGGCCTCAACGATCCGCTGCGCCACGGCGCCGGCGACACCATTCGCCAACTGCAAGGCGCAGGTTTGCGCACCATCATCTTGACTGGCGATCAGGCCCCTACGGCCCGGAAACTGGCGCAGGACCTAGGGCTCGCCACCGACGGAGTGCTGGAGGTGCTGGACGCCACCGAACTGCGTGAACTGCCGCCGGATCGGCTGGCGGCCATCGCCCGCAAAGCTGAAGTGTTTGCGCGCGTCAGCCCGACAGACAAGCTCGCCATCATAAAAGCGCTGCAAGCTGAAGGGCACGTCGTCGCCATGACCGGCGATGGCGTCAATGATGGCCCAGCCCTGCGCACTGCCGATGTCGGCGTCGCCATGGGCCGCTCTGGCGCGGATGTTGCGCGCGATGTCGCCGATATGGTCATTGCAGATGACGATCTGCGCAGTCTTGTCTCCGCGCTTGCGCGCGGACGAG
>CAZHWA010000323.1:0-3519 GCA_964536175.1 uncultured Terricaulis sp.
GAGTTTGGCGCCGTTGCGTTCAGCTTCCTCAAGCACCAGGCCCAAATCCTTGCGCATCCAGTCGACCGCAAAGCCGAAGTCGAAGCGGCCTTCGACCATGCTCGCCCAGCGGTTCTCCATCTGCCAGCTTTGCGCCGCGCCCTTCGAGATTGCCCCGATGACTTTCTCGACGTCCAGATCGGCGCGTTTGGCGAAGTGCAGCGCCTCGGCAAGTCCCTGCAAAACGCCGGCGATGCAGATCTGATTTACCATCTTGGCCAGCTGCCCCGATCCCGCCGGGCCGATCCGCGTGATGTTGGCCGCATAAGCGCGCATAACCGGCTCGGCTTCAGCAAAGACGCTGGCTTCGCCCCCCACCATCACCGTGAGCTTGCCGGCCTCCGCACCGGCCTGGCCGCCGGATACGGGTGCATCCAGGAAGCCCAAGCTCAGTGTCTCGGCCTTCGCCGCCAGCTCGCGGGCGATCGTCGCCGAGGCCGTAGTGTGGTCGACGAAGATGGCGCCTTTGCGCATCGTCTTCGCTGCTGCGTCGAAGACTTCGCGCAAATCGCGGTCGTTGCCGACGCATGTAAATACGATGTCCGCGCCTTCGGCGGCGTTTGCGACGGAGGTATAGGTGCGGCCGTGATGCTTTTGCGCCCAGTCGCGGGCCTTTTCCTCGGTGCGGTTATAGACGCGCACGTCATGTCCGGCGCGCGCCAGATGCCCCGCCATCGGCGCGCCCATGACCCCCAGTCCAATGAACGCGGTTTTCGCCATTAGTCCTTGCTCCCAGCTCTCGGATCGTCCGCCCGGCCGTAAACTCCGCGGAAAAAGGTCAGCGCCTCGCCCGGCCTCACGCGGAAGTCGCTCACTTCGCCGATAATGATCAGATGATCGCCCGCGGGCCTGCGATCAACCGTGCGGCATGACAAATGCGCTATGCCGGCATGCAGCACGGGTGCTCCTGCGAACAGCTCCGCCTCGCTGGCGGCAATCGTCTCAGTCTCGGCTCGGGCAAAACGATGCGCCAGCCGCTCATCGGCGGCGCCAAGCACAGTGACGCCCCAACGGCTGGCCTCGGCAAATACGTCGTAGCGTTCGGACTGATCGCCTAAACACCACAACAAGAGCGGCGGCTTTAGCGATACCGATGTCAGCGAATTCACCGTTATCCCGGACATGGCGCCGCCATTGCGCGCCGCCGACACCACCGTCACGCCCGTCACGAAGGCGCTCATCGCGCGGCGAAAGCGCTGCTCGGGTTCAAGCTCCATTAAGGTTTGTCTCCACTCACCACATCTTAACGCGGTTCGGCCAAAGTCGCCCCCCTCTCGCCCAGAACGGACGGGTTATGACCGCTGCGACCAATCAACGCCCTTTCATCATCAAGAAAATCAAGCGCGGCGGCCACCACGGCCATCATGGCGGCGCCTGGAAAGTCGCCTATGCCGACTTCGTCACGGCGATGATGGCCTTCTTCCTGCTCATGTGGCTGATCAACACGACGAGCCCCGAGCAGCGCCGCGGCATTGCCGAGTTCTTCGCGCCTGCCAGCGTCAGCCGGGTCTCCTCGGGCGCGGGTGGCCTGCTGGAGGGCACCAGCTTTGCCGAGGAAGGGGTTCGCCACGGCCATTCCGCGCCGATCACGCCGACATCGGAGCCGCAATACACGGCCAACGCCGATGATCGAAATCTGGCGGAAGACCAGACCGCACCAGGCGGCGAGCCGTCGCCCAACGAGGGCGCCCTGCACCGCGCCCGCTCGCTGCGCGAAGCGGCCGAGTTTTCGCGCGCCGAGATCGCCATCCGCCAGGCGATGCAGGACATGCCGGACGTGGCCGAGCTTTCCCGCAACGTGATCGTCGAACAGACGCCCGAAGGATTGCGCATTCAGATCGTCGATCAGGAAGGGCGCTCGATGTTCAATCCTGGCGCTGCTGAACTGAACGATCGCGCCCGCCGGCTGCTCGTCGCCATTTCGGGGGTGATCGCGCAACTGCCCAACCGCATCACCATCTCCGGCCACACAGACGGCGTCCAGCCAGGCGGCCGCTACGCGTCTAATTTCGAGCTTTCCGCTGCGCGCGCCAACGAAGCACGCCGCATCCTTGCAGTGCAGGGCATCCCCTCCGCCCGCATCTACGAGGTGGCCGGCCGGGCGGACTCGGAGCCCTTGTTCAGCGACGATCCCACACTCCCCGGCAATCGGCGCATCGCCATCACCCTGTTGCGCGAGGCCCCGCCACTTCCGGCAGATCACGGGCTCTAAGAGGCGGCGCCACACTTTCTCGTGTGACGCACTGAGGGCCGGAACTCGGAACCATGGCCACAGTTCTGCCGTGGCATGTCCATCCTCGATCCCACCGACCCTGCGGCGGCGCTAGTGCTTGCCCCCTCCCCCGGACAGGAGGCGCGCACGCCTTTCACGATCGCCGCACTGCGGCTGATCGGCGTCTGTCTTGTCATCCTCGCCGCCATTGCAGTCGGCTTTACGCTCTACGCCGCGCGCGAATTTCTGATGCCGATCGCCATCGCCTTCCTGCTGGCGGTGATGCTTTCGCCGATCGCGCGCAAACTGGAACACAAGCTGTCGCCGACATTGGCCGCCGGCGCGATCACCTTCGGTCTGGTCGCTTTGCTCGCCGGATTGCTCTATCTGACGCTTCCTGAACTGGCCGTGCTCGCTGATCGTCTTCCCGAGCACATGCGCCAGATCGAAAGCAAGATCGCCGGCTTCCGCGCCGCGTTCAGCGGCATCGAACGTGCGTCTCAAGAGATTCAGCAAGCCACCCAGCAGGTAGGCGTTGCTTCGGACAGTGAGCCCGTTGTCGTCCAGCAGGCCTCCCCGCTTGCGGTAGCGCTGACCAGCATAGCGCGGATCGGGACGCAGACTGCCGCGGCCCTGCTGCTGACGTTCTTTCTGCTCTCGCAGCGCCGGCGCATGAAAGTCATCATTGTGGCGATGGCCAACAACCACTCCACCCGCAAGCGCCTGATCTCGATGTTCAACGACATCAAGACGCGCATTTCGGGCTATCTGCTGGCGATCACGCTGACCAGCTGCGGCATGGGCGCGGCCGCCGCCATCGCGCTCTATCTCATCGGCTTTCCCAATCCGTTCATCTGGGGCGTCGCCGTCGCGGTCGCCAATTTCGTCCCCTATGTGGGCCCGGCCGCCGTGCAGATTTTGGCGCTGATCGTCGGCGCGCTCACCACCACCACCGTGTGGGAAGCCGTAACGCCGGCCCTGATCATCTGGACGCTCAACTTCATCGAAAGCCAGATCGTCGCGCCCATGGTCGTCGCCAAACGCGTTGTGCTCAATCCGCTTTCGGTATTCGTCGCCATCGTGTTCGGCGGATGGATCTGGGGCGTTGTCGGCGCCGTGGTGGCCGTCCCTGCGCTGATCGTCGGCGCCAGCATCATTCAGCACTGGTGGGCGCCGTGCTCGACCGAAAACCGCCGCCCCGTGCTGCCGCATTGGCGTGTCTGGCAGTTTCAGCCCGCCGCGCCCGCGTTCAAATTCCGCCGCCGCGG
>CAZHWA010000324.1:0-3519 GCA_964536175.1 uncultured Terricaulis sp.
GATAGAAGCGCTCTACCTTTGACCGCAATTGCGGCGGCAGATCGTTATCGTCGAGCGCATCCTTGAACTTGTCGCGGATATGGTCTTCGCCGCGCTCCACCTCGTCGATGACGGCCTTGTCGCTGCCGCCGGTCAGCGCGTTCTTCAGATCCACGAACTTGTTGTGCGCCTTGCCAAGCATGCTTTGATCTGTCTGTGGATCGCCGCCGAGCATGCGCACTTCTTCCTGAAGTTCGCGCGCCAAGCGTTCGCGCTTCATCGCACGATCGGCGAACATACCCTTATACTGCGATTGGTCGGCGTTCTCGGCCGCTTCACGGTAGCCGTTGACGCTATCGAGCGTGGTCTTGATGAGGCCGTTGAGGACGTCGACGGCGTGGTCGTTGCGGTCAGCCATGTGTTCTGCTCCTTCGCTCAGTGATTTTGAGCGAAACGAGCCGGTCGCCGCGCCGTTCCGTGGGAACTGCGCCGACGCCCTAAAATGGGGCCTTTCCCAGGAATACAACCGCTGCGCCGGCGGCAATCAGGACAAAGCCGAGCAGGTGGTTCCATCCCAAAGGCTCACGCAGAAACAGCCAGGAAAACCCGACGAACACGATGAGCGTGATCACTTCCTGGATAGTTTTGAGTTCGGCGGTCGAATAGACCGCGCGGCCGATCCGGTTGGCCGGCACGGCCAAGCAATATTCGATGAAGGCGATGCCCCAACTGGCGACGATGGCGATCAGAAGCGGGGTGGAGCGGAACTTGAGGTGCCCGTACCAGGCAAAGGTCATGAATATGTTGGACAGCGCCAGCATCAGGATGGGCGCGAGTTGCGGCGATAACGAAGGCATGGATGGGCTCGGCGGCGGTCACGCGCACATGCGCGCGAACCCGGCCATAGCTTGCGATTCGGCGTTTCGTCAGAAATCGTTGATGCTCGTGTCAGCGCGCCAGGGCCAGGCGCCCGCCCGCAGGCCGCACTGGCCGGGGTCGAAATGCTCGCGTGACACCACGACCGTGTTGGTCGGGGTCTCTTCGATGCGCACCTCGCGGACGCTGAACGGCAATGCGTCCGCGGCCACGAAGGCCGAAAGCTTGAGAAAGAAGCAGGCGGCCAGCGCTTCGGTCGTGGGGTCGCCCTGAAAGGTCATGATCTGTTTCAGCTGCGCCGGCTCGCGCTCGCGGAAGTATTCGATCAGCGGATCGTCCTCCGCCAGGTGCAGCGAATGATCGACATGATCGTCGATCCATTGATGCCAGCGCCGCTTGACCTGCTCGAACGGCGCTGCGGAGTTCGCCGCGCTGAAAGCGAAGGGCGTCAGCGGATCAAGCCGCACGGTGACGAATTCGTTGTGCCCATGCGGAATCGCGCACTTGGGGCTTTGCGTCGCGCGCAGCCGGTGGGCCATCGCGTAGCGGCGCGTAAATTCGAGCGCAGCCATAAAGCTTCTCCGGCACTTCCGCAGAACAGACGGACGCCAGGCGCGAGCTTTAGGCGGACGCGCGCTCGAGCGCAATCTTGAGGCGCGGCTATTCGTCCTTGTGCACGGCGCCGCGCGCCATCACGAAGCGCACGTTCATCAGCGTGGCGACGTCCGCTGTGGGATCGCCGTCGACGGCGATGATGTCGGCGGAATAGCCGGGGGCGATACGGCCGGCGACGCCGTCGAGCTGGAGGTGATCGGCCGCGTCGACGGTGGCCAGGCGGATGGCCTGAACGGGCGTGTAGCCGCCTTCGACCAGAAACTGGAATTCGCGCGCGTTGAGGCCGTGACGCGACACGCCCGTATCGGTGCCGAAGGCGACGCGCACGCCGGAGCGGCGCGCATTCTGGATCGACTGGCGCATGCGCGTGCCGACTTCGCGCGCCTTGTCGGCCTGTGCGGGCGTCAGCACGCCGCCTGCGGCCGCCATCTCCTCGACTGTAACGCCGGCCAGAATGGTCGGCACCAGATAGGCGCGGTTTTGCCGAAACAAGCGCAGCGATTCCTGGTCGGTGTAAGAGCCGTGTTCGATCGAATCGACGCCGGCGCGCAGCGCGGCGTTGATGCCGCCGGCGCCATGCGCGTGCGCGGTGACGCGCCGCCCCATCGCGTGCGCCGCCTCTACGATCGCGCGCAGTTCTTCGTCGCTGAATTGCTGCTCAACGCCGGCGGCGGTGTTGGAGAGGACGCCGCCCGTGGCCGTGATCTTGATGATGTCGGCGCCGGCCTGGATCTGGCGGCGCACTGCGCGCCGGCAAGCGTCGGCGCCGGAGCACGCCGAAGGACTGCGCAACGCATCGTTCACAGCCGGCGAAAAGCCGGCGACATCGCCATGACCGCCGTCCGGGGTGATCGCATAGCCGGAGGCGATGATGCGCGGGCCGGGCACGCGGCGTTCGTCGATAGCGCGGCGGAGCGCAAAAATGGCGTCATTCGAGGCGCCGAGATCGGCGACAGTGGTGAAGCCGGCGAGCAGGGTCGTGCGCGCATGTTGGGCGCCGCGCAGCGCGCCGTCGGCCGGGGTGAGCGTGACTTCTTCGATCAACTGATTGGGGCCGAGTTCGCCGGTGAGGTGGACGTGGCTGTCGATGAGGCCGGGCAGGACGAAGCGACTGCGCTGATCGACGATCTCGGCGTCGTCGCGCGTCACATAGCCGGCTTCGATACCGACGATGCGTCCGTCTGCGCCGATCAGGATCGATTGCTCGCTCAAGACGCGCCCGCTTGCAGGATCGGCGAGCAGGCGTCCGGCGTGCACGATGCGAGCCACCTGCGGGGCTGTGTCCTGGGCAAAGCCCGAGCCGGTGAGCAGAGCCAGGGCCGCGAAAGCGCCAACGAAGGTGAGTGCCCGTTTCAGCATGAAACTTCCCCCTTTTACGCGATGTTTGAAGGCGCACGGCGCATCGTCAAGCGCTTGCGCGCATCAGAGCGCGCAATACCGTCCTCGACCGGCTACCAATACATGGCGAACAGAACGACGATGCAGCCGCCGAGCAGGGCAAGGACCACCGCAACGGCAAGCGCTGGGCCGCGATCGCGCATCTGCATGTGCGGCTTCCGGTCGGGCACGCGCGCGCCGGCATCCAACATCGACTCGTACATGGTCTCCTGCGCGGCGAAGATGCGACTGGCGAGCACGAAGCCAATCCCGGCGAACGCAGGGACAGCCGCCGCCATCAGCGCGCCGCCGCGCTCCAGCATCGGGATGATGACCGAGACGCCCGTAAAGGCGCCGCGATCGGCGCCGGCTTCGCCGCCCAGGATCAAAGCGAACAGAAGCCCGCCGAGCGCGCCGGCAGCTGCGCCCATAAGCGCGGCGGCCAACTGCCCGCGTTGGCGCCGCCGCGACCATAGCCAGAGAAACAGGTCGCGCTGACGCTCGTTCATCGAAGGCCCGCCTTCTGCGCGTACATGAAGGCTGCGGTCGCGAGCGGGCGGATGCGCGCGATCATTTGCGTCGCGTGCGCACTGGCGGCCGTGCCATCGCGGACACGGCCGGCGATGCCTTGCAGGATGCAGGCGAGGCGGAAGGCGTTGTAGGAAAAGTACC
>CAZHWA010000325.1:0-3497 GCA_964536175.1 uncultured Terricaulis sp.
CCCGTACATCACAAGGTAGGGGTCGCTGAGCGGCGCGCCGGTCTGGGCGCTCTCCATCGCCACGCGGACGGTTTGTCCTTCGCTGAGTTCGATCCGGTACCAGTCGCGATCGCCAGCGGGGGAGAGCACGCCCTCACGCCAGTCGCCTTGTGCGCTGAGCGTTGCATCGGTGGAGGCATCGGCAGGCACATCGCCTGCGCGTGCAGCCAGCGTATAGCCGCCGGCGGAGGCGTCGGCGAAAGCGGCGGCTTCGACATAGTAGGCGCCGGGGGTGGGCGCGGTGAATTCGAGATAGGAATTGAGCGCGCCACCGCCGTCATCGTCCATCGCCAGCTCCTGGCCGGCCGGACCGTAGAGTCGCACAAGCGGATCGCCCAGCGGGCGGTCGCCGGAGCTGGTCAGCGTAAAGCGGTAAGACTGACCTTCTTGCAGGCGCACACGGTACCAATCGCGGTCGCCTTCGAAATCGAGCGCGCCCTCAAGCGGCTGATCGACATTGACGCGGCCGCGCGTATTGCGGTCTGCGGAGATATTGTCTGTCGGCGCGCGTTCCGCGGCGACGTTCAGGGTGTAAGAACCGGCATAGGCGTCGGCATAGGCGCGCGCTTCGATGAAAACCGCGCCCGATTGCTGCGGCGTGAAGTCCAGCGCCGAGTTGAAGCTCGTCTCGGTGTCGTCGTTGGCCGCCAACTCGGTGCCGTCGCTGTCGAGCACGCGCAGATAAGGATCGCCGAGGCCGGCCTCGCCCTCCACGCGGTCGAGCGTGATCCGATAACGCTGACCCCTCCGCGCGTCCAAGCGATACCAATCGACATCGCCTTCATACTCGAGTTCACCGGCGACCGCGCGCCCTGGAGCGATTCGCGCACGCGTGCTGGCGTCGTTGCCGACCGCATCCGGCGGGAGAACTGACGATGTCGCCGCGAGTCGATAGCGCCCAGCCGTTTGATCGCTATATGCGCGCGCCTCGACGAAGACCTCGCCGCTCTGTTGCGGGCTGAAACGCAATGCAGAGTTCAGCGACATGTTGGCGTCGTCGTTGAACGCCAGCTGATTGCCCTCCGCGTCATAGATGGCGAGCATGGGATCGATGGCGCTCCCTTCGGCGTCCGGAATGGCGTCGAGCGTGAAGCTGTAGCGCCGGCCCTGTTCCACGCGCATGCGGAACCAGTCGACATCGCCCGCCGGAGAAAGTTCGGCCTCGACCGCCTCGCCCGAGAAAGCAGCTTGTGTGCTCGCATCGCCCGGCTGATCCCCGGTTTGAGCGATCGCCGCCGGCCCCATCATCACCAAGGCAGCCGCCGCTGCGCCCAAGAACAGTTTTCCCCGCATGTCCCACTCCCGTAAGTCCGCAAACGCGCACGCTTTGAGCACGACGAACGCCGCGCGTCCCCATGGTTAACAATCATTCATGTTCGGGGCAAAGCGGAAAGTGGGCCGAAACCCGGCTACTGCCCGTGTCGCCACGCGATGGGCGCGGACGGGGATGACGACGGTCAGACCTTGATGTCGACGTTCTTGACGTCCGAGGCTGGCGCTTGCGCTGCCGCCGGGCCTAATGAAACGACGACCCGCGCCGCCCTCAGGGTCCGGTCGTTGAGGACATAGCCGGCCTGCATCACCTCAGCGATCTTGCCTGCGGGGTGGTCCGAATGGGCCTGCGCGACCGCCTCGTGCACGTTGGGATCGAACGGATCGCCTTGGGCCCCCACCCGGCGCAAGCCGTGTCTGGCGAAGGCGTCGAGCAAGGCGCGCTCAGTCATTTCAACGCCCGTGAGCAGATTGCGAAACCCCTCGTCGAGATCGTCGCGCGGAGCAGCCGCCAAAGCGCGACCGAGCGTATCGGCCACGGAAAGTAGGTCGGCGGCGAACCGGTCGATGGCGTAGGCGCGCGCTTCCTGCGCCGTCCGCTCGGCGCGGCGGCGGGTATTTTCCACTTCGGCAAGGGCGCGCAGGATCTCGTCGCGCGCCTTCGCCAGCTCCGCTTCGAGCGCAGCCACATCTGGCGTAGAGGATGGCTCCGGTGTCTGGGGCTGCGCTTGGGCCGTGTTCTCTTCAGACATTCCAATCCCTCGTTCTCAGCGTTCCGGTCCGCGTCCGTCGAGTACGCGCCCGACCGCGCGGGCAGTGTAATCGACCACCGGAATGACACGCGCATAGTTCAGGCGGGTGGGGCCGATGACGCCCAACGCCCCGACCACCCGCCGTTCGGCGTTCATATAGGGCGCCACGATCAGACTCGAACCCGAAAGCGAAAAAAGCGGGTTCTCCGAGCCGATAAACACCCGCACCGCGTCGCCGGCCTTAGCCAAATCCAGCACCTGGATCAGTTCGCGGGTTTTCTCCAGGTCGTCGAACAGCCGCTGCGCCAGCTCCAGGTCGGCGATGGCCTGCTGGTCCTTGAGCAGGTTCCCACGGCCGCGCACGATCAAGGCGCGGCCGTGCGTTGGGTCCTCGCCGGACCATTCCACCAGGCCGCTCTCGACAAGCTTGGCCGTGGCTTCGTCAAGCGCGGCGCGATCTCGCGCCAGCGCTTCGGCGGCGGCGGCTCGCGCCTCGCTCAGCGTCCGGCCCTTGAAGCGCGCATTGAGGTAGTTCGCCGCTTCTGTCAGGGCGCTGGGCGGTAGATCGGACGTCGTGTTGAGGATGCGGTTTTCGATCTGGTTGTCTTCGAACACGAGCACCAGCAGGGCTTGACCCGGACCGATCGACACGATTTCCGCGTGGCGCACCGGAGCATCGCGTTCGGGCGTCACGACCAGTCCCGCGCCGCCCGCCAAGCCCGAGAGCAGTTCCGAAGCCGCGCCCAGCACCTCCTGCGGATTGGAGCCGGCGCTGGCGATGCGCGCGTCGATCTCACGTTTTTCGTCGTCGGCCACCTCGCCGAGCTGCAGCAGGCTGTCGACGAAGAAGCGCAGTCCCGCCTGGGTCGGCATGCGCCCGGCCATTGCGTGCGGCGCCTGCAGCAATCCAAGCGCGACGAGATCGGCCATGGTGTTGCGGATCGATGCGGCTGAAAGCCCGACGCCGCCGAGGCGCGATAGCGTGCGCGAGCCCACCGGCTCGCCGGTGGCCAGATACGCCTCCACGATCTCGCGAAAAATCTCGCGTGCGCGCGCGTCGAGCGTGGAGAGGTCGGAAGAGGCGGGGGGCTCTGCCATGGAGTTTCTAGGTAGCGAAGCGGGGCGCAGGCGCAAGCGGACGCTAGACGGCGCGCGCGCGGTAGGCCAACACGCAGGAAACCAAAGGAGCCAGCATGCGTCCCTCAGGCCGTGAGCCAGATCAGTTGCGTGACGTGTGCCTGGAGATCCAGGCGTCGCGCTATGCGGAGGGCTCGTGCCTGGCGAAGTTCGGCCACACGCACGTTCTGTGCTTGGCAAGCGTGGAGCAGGGCGTTCCGGCTTGGTTGAAAGGACAGGGGCGCGGCTGGGTGACGGCCGAATACGGCATGCTGCCGCGCGCTACGCATACGCGCGGCCGGCGCGAGGCGGCGCAAG
>CAZHWA010000326.1:0-3496 GCA_964536175.1 uncultured Terricaulis sp.
CGGCGCGGCCGGTCTCGGCGCCCGCGCCGGAGCAAACGCATCCGCGCCACGAGCACGAACCGGATCCGCGCCCGCTCAGCATCGCTTGCGCGGGCGCGCTGACCCAGGGCGGGGTTGCGCTGTGCCGCGTGACCCCCGGCGCGGAAGTGCGCCTCAATGACGAGGTCGTGGGACGCGGCGACGAGAACGGCTGGGTGGTGATCGGCTTTAACCGGGAAAGCCCGGCCACGGTCCGTGTCGAAGTGCGTGAAGGCGCAAACTCCGTCTCCAACGACCTGACGATCGCGCCGCGCGAGTTCGATATCCAGCGCATCGACGGGCTGCCGCCGCAGACCGTTACGCCGACAGATCCGGAGGTGCTGGCGCGCATCCGCCGCGAGGCGGCGCTGAAGAGCGAAGCGTTCGCCAGCGAGGCGCGCATGGCCGGTTTCCTTGAAGGCTTCATCATGCCGGTCGAGGGCGGCGTCGTCACCGGCCGCTGGGGCAACCAGCGCATCCTCAATGGCGTGCCGTCAACGCCGCATTTCGGCTACGACATCGCCGTGCCCGAAGGCACGCCGATCCGCGCGCCGGCCTCAGGCGTAGTGACGTTGGCCGAGGACGACATGCACTATGAAGGCGGCCTCGTGTTCATCGATCACGGCCAGGGGCTCATTACGATGTACCTGCACATGAGCCGCGTCGACGTGCAGGTTGGCGATGTCGTAAGTCAGGGCCAGGTGCTCGGCGCTGTTGGCGCGCGCGGCCGCGCGACCGGCCCGCACCTGTGCTGGCGCATGCGCTGGCAGGGCCGTCAGCTCGATCCCAGTATTGCCGTCGATGGACTGGCGCAGGCGCGCGCGCAGTTGGCGTCGAACTAACGCGTCACGACGTGCGATACCAAGATCACCGCAGCGGTGTCGCCTTCGTTGCGCCAGGCGTGCGCCGTGTCCACGTCCTCGAGCACGACATCGCCGGCGCGATAGGTGAGCGGGTCGAGGCACGTGTTGCGCAGTTCCACCATCTCGCCGGAGACGATGACGGCAAAACCCTGGACCGCGGTATGATCGTGCCAGGCGATGGCGCCGCCCGGCGCTACGGTGATGCGGCGCAGACGCACCGCGCGCGTCGCATCGTGCGCTAACGGGGTTAGCGCGACGTCGACGCTTTCTACACCCTGATTGGGGCCGAAGCCTTCGCTGCGGGCGTTGGCCTGGGTTCGGTCGGCAGGGCATTCGCGCAGGCGCGCGTGTTCAAGCCCCGTGACCGGGTCTTGCGGATCAGGTCCCTCCTGCACGTCGATCGAAACGCATGCGGCGAGCAGGATCAGCGGCGCCAGCCAGCTCAGCTTCATCCCGATCCCTCCCACTTCGAAACTTCGCACCGCACAGGCGCGTTGCCAGAGGGGATGTTGGAGGCGCCGATGGCGATCGAGCAAGAGCTTTTGAAGCTGGAACGCGGATTCTGGACCGAGGGCGCGGATTATTATCGCCAGCACGTGGATGAGGAATGCCTGCTCGCCTTCGCGGAAATGGCTGGCGTGCATTCCAACGCGGAGATCGCCGGCATGAATCCCGGCGCCGCCAACTGGCGCAACGTCGAGCTGAACGAAAAAGGGCTGGTCCGGCTCTCGGACGATTCCGTCGTGCTCACCTATGAAGTGAGCGCAAATCGCAAGACCGGAGAGCCGTACAAGGCGCTCGTCTCTACCGGCTACGTGAAGCGCGACGGCGAATGGAAGATGGCCTTCCATCAGCAGACGCCGCTGGACGCTAAGCCCAGCTAACGCGCTACATCACGCCCGCCTGAGCCCACGCCTCCTTCGGCCAATGTCTGTGCGCACAGAACCATTGCTCGGGCGCCTCGCGGATGCGCGCCTCCATGAATTCATTGATGCGCTTGACGCCGTCGTAAACGGTCTGCGGCGCATCGGCATTGGCGTAGTCCAGCGGAATCGGGTCGTGAACGCGCACCTGGAACTTCGTGCCTTCGATACGCCGGCCCGAGAGGGGAATGAGCGGGACCTCGAACCGGAGCGCCAGTCGCGTTGGGCCGTCGGCCGTCATGCACTCGTATCCGAACAGCGGCACGGGCAAGCCGCGATTGTACTTCTGGTCGTTCATCAGCGCGACTGAGCGACCCTTCTTCAATGAGCGCAGCAGCCCCATGCCGCCTTCTTCGCCCTTGGCCGCCTGGAGGCGCAGGCCGAACGCTGCACGCGTGTCGACAATGTATTTGTCGATGATCGGATTGTTCGCGGGCCGATACGTGAAGTGGCAGTCCGGGTCGGCTTGCGCCAGACACAGCGACGTCACCTCCCAGTTGGTGAAGTGCCCCCCGATGAACACCGCGCCTTTGCCGCGCGTCGCCTCGATCCGTTCGCGCCCTTCGAAAACGAGATCGCCGCTGCGGAACTTCTCGAGGAATTTGTCCATGTGCGGGAATTCGCCTGAGAGGCGCCCGAGCTCGCGGAAGCACTCCTTGCGCACATCGCGATGCCAGGCGTCGCTCTCGCCGGGAAAGCACATGCGAATGTTGCGCAGCGCCGTCTTCCAGGAACTGGTCAGCGACGCCACCGGCGGCACGATTGCCGCGCCCCAGCGCGAAGCGCGTTCCAGGCCAAGCGCGCCTAGGCCGCCGACATAGGCATGCCAGGCCAGCGCCTCGAGGCGGAAGTAGAAATTGACCGGCTTCGACTTAGCCATGCGCGGCGTTCATCCGCGATCGGATGGGTTCGAGCAAGGCGTCTAGCGCCGCCTCGTCGGCAAAGCGCGCTGCGACGGGCAGCACGGCCACGCGTGCGCGCCATTCTGGCGACAGACGGGCGGCGTCCTTTTCGGTCGTGATGAGTCGGGCTGCGCGCTCTTCGGCCATCTGCGCCAACACGGTTAGATCGTCCTCGGAATAAACGTGATGGTCGCCGAACGGCACAGCTTCGGTCAGTTCCGCGCCCATGCCGGCAAGCGTGTCGAAAAACTTTTCGGGCCGGGCAAGTCCGGCGAAGGCGACCAGCTTGCCCGACGGCGCCTCGCCCGCGGGCAGCAACGTCGCCTGCAGGACGGGTTTGGAAAAACCGGCAAGCCAATGCTCGGATACATCGCTGTCGCCTGCAATTCCGGCCGCGTGCAGCATCACCAGCGCATCGGCGCGCGCCAGGCCGTCCGCCAGCCGTTCGCGCAAGGGCCCGGCGGGAAGCACCTGGCCGTTGCCGACGCCAAACTGCGGATCGATGGCGATGAGCGAAAGGTCTTTGCCCAACGACGCGTTCTGGAATCCGTCGTCCATGACAATCGCCTGCGCGCCCGCTTGCACTGCGGCAAGCGCGCCCGCGTAGCGATCGCGCGCAATCCAGGCTGGACCGTCCCGCGCGTGCAGCAGCGGTTCATCGCCCACCTCGCGCGCGTCCATGTCCGGCGTGACGCGCAGCGGGCCTTCGACACGGCCGCCATAACCGCGCGAGAGCGTGTGCGCCGTCGCGCCAAGTTTCGCGCGGACCGCGCGCGTCAGCGGGGTCTTT
>CAZHWA010000327.1:0-3493 GCA_964536175.1 uncultured Terricaulis sp.
CAGCCCATCTCGACGATCCGGCCACGCGCGAAGACGATTGGATCACCTACGAGGTCTATCACGACGATGCGACGCAACCGGGCGGCTCGCGCAATCGCGACATCTATTATGTCGTGCCCGCGGGCGTCGATATTTCGCGGGTGACTGCGCTGCACGCGCCGGCGCAGGCGTTGCCGGCCGAGACCCCAGCGCCGCCTGCCGAACAAGCGCCGGCAACGCCGCCGGCCGGCGAACAGCCCGAACAACCGGCCGAGCCGGCCGAAGCGCCGGCCACGCCATAACCGGACAATCCAGGCCAACTTTGCCGGGCCGCGGGGCCAACCCCCGCGGCCCTTTTGTTTGCATGCCGAGCGTGGGTGAAACCGCCCGGCCGCCCCGGGGTTGTCGTCGCAGTGTCAGCCACCGCGCCATCGTCGCTGCGGCCGCTCGCGCTCGCCGCGTCCTGGCTTGGCTTTGCGCTGAGCGGGTTCTTCGACGGCATTGTTCTGCATCAGATCCTGCAATGGCATCACCTGCTGAGCGCCGTTCGCGGCGGCGACCTGCGCTTCCAGGTGCTCGCCGACGGCTATTTTTCTCGACGCCCTTGTCTCGCATTGGCTGCTCGGCATTCACCGCATTCGCATCGATACCGAAAATCCGCTTGCCTACGATCTCGCCTGGCTGATTGCGTTTGGCGTCGCCCCGCTGCTCATCGGCGTTTGGCTGCGCCGCGGCGGAGGCGGCCCGCGGCTGCACACGAACGCCGCGCTCGCTCTTGCGGCGGCGCTCGTTGCCGGCGCCGGCTATTGGGCGAGCCGGCCGCCGCCGGGACAGAACTTCACGACCATCGTCTTTGCCCCGCATGTCAGCGGCAGCGAAGCATTCGCCGCCGCGATTAGCGTCAGCGACGCGGTCGTCGCCTACGATGCAAATGGCGTCGTCGTCGTCAGTGACGTAGAACCGGGAGGCGTGTTCACCTCTCTACCGGCGCGGCGCAGTGCTGGTCGCCGGCGCCGGCGCGCCGGCAGGCTGTTTTGCCTGGACGCAAGCTTAGCCCGGAGCGCGCAATTCAGCGCCCGTCCGGGGTGGGGATGATGCTGATGTCGCCGGCCGTTTCCAGCACCGCGTACTTGATCTGATCGAGCCGTTCGAGTCCGTGCGCTTTACGCGCCGCTTCCATCACATCGTTCAGACCGATGCGCGCGCGTTGCAGCGCTTCTGTGACCGGCTTGCCGTTCGCGACCAGCACAGTCGGGGCGCCGTCAAGCCACTTGTCGATCGTGGGCGAGGCGCGCTTGATGTAGGACAGCGCGATGTCGACCGTGAACAGGGTGACGATCAGCACCAGCGAGTTGACGATGGAGAAATCGTCGCCCAGCAGCGCCTGCTGCGTCGTTTCCGCTACGATCAGGATGAGGACGAGATCGAAGGGCGTCATTTGCGCCAACGTACGCCGGCCCGAAAGCCGCACGATCAGCAGGATGACGATATAGATGGCCAGGCCGCGAAAGACCGATTCCATGGTGCGCCTCAGGGTAAGATAAGCGGCCGCATCGCCGTTTCGGCGTCGCCGACGCGGACCGAAGCGTCCGGGAAAAACGCCGGATGCAGGGCGCGAAGCTGAAACACCACTTCGCCGCCGCCGGCCACGTCAAAGCTGTAACGCATGCCTTGCGGCGTCACCGTCGACGACGCCGGCCCGGGTTGGATCGATACGATCTCGAAATTCTCCACGAAACGCCGGTCGAGTTCGATGTCGGCGATGGCGCCGGCTGTCGGCGAAAGCCGGACGATCATGTCGTCCGTCGCCTGCCAGCGCGCCACACGCGGATACTCGATCGAGCCGTACGGCGTCTGCACGGTTGCGTGCGCGAGCGGCCCGCCGGCGCCGGTGAGGCCCGCGAGCGCCGCCGCGATCAGCAGTGCAAAGACGATCCAGGCGACCCGTTCGATGTTCCAGAAGCGGCGCTGGAATTCGATATCTTCCTCGAATTCGTCCAGCTCCCGCTGCGCGGGCGAACGGGCGTTCACGGGCTACCTCCGCGGCTGAAACCGGATGCACCTTGCTCCGGTTCCGCGGCTGGCGCTCGAGATCGGTCAGGCGTCCGTCATCCAAGCGTGCATTGAACAAGCATGGTCACAGCCGCCACCATGAACAGAGCGCCGATCAGCAGATAAAGTCGATGCGGGTTGGGGGGTGTTTTCGAGGACATGGGCGTAGGCTCCAACAGGCGGGAGCACGCGTGGTCTCTCAGCCGCTGGCGCCCCAAAGACTTGGCCAGCGATGTCTCACGCTAGCCCGAATAGTCTTTGTCCGCCAGCACTGCTTGACAATTGACGGCTTCGTGACCGGCGTCACGGTGTAGTCTTTGACAAACCCACATACCGGGGGATAGGTCAAGAGCTACACCCCTGACTAGGGGTCACAGATGGGGAGAATTTGGCCCCAAATTGCAGATGCGGTGGACCTCCTGCGCCTTGGTGCGCCGCCGTGGGGCGTCAGCCCCACGACAGAGGTTGCGCTTGTTGTGGACGGGCGGCTTAGGGCGGATGCCGTCATGTTGATCATCAAAGCGCACCTTGATGAGTCAGACTCTCACAAGGAAGCGCCTGCGTTGTACCTCGGCGGCTATGTTGCTTCGGCCTTGCGATGGACGGACCTCGATAAGTCTTGGCGCAAGATGCTGCGTAAGCGCGAATTGAATTGCTACCACACCGTCGATCACTTCTCCCGATCTGGCGAGTTTCGCGGCCGATCAGAGGAATGGGAATCGAAGCTCACGCAACGCATTCAAGAGTTGACGAATCGCCCGCTATTCGGAATCGCCGCCGAAGTTAACCGCGCCGACTTCGCCGAACATTACGTTGGACAAACTCGGCCTAAGAAGCCCCGATTAGACACAGAATACGGATTGGCGTTCAGAACGGTGATGTCGTTCCTGCCTGCCTATGTGCAAACCGCCATGCGCCGTGCCGATTTCCGCATCCACGTGATTTTGGAGAACAGCCAGCATTATGGCGAGGCAAATCGCGTGTATGAGGACGTGCGCGCTAGCAACGCTAGGATGCGTGATTTCTTCGCGCCGTTGCTGATCCCAGGCAATCCGATTGACTATCCGGGATTACAGGCGGCGGACTCGCTCATCACATCGTTTAGACGGCACAAGAACGCCCTCAACCTTTCTGAGCCGATCCGGGGCGCGGACCCACGCACTACATTTACGGCGGCAAGGAGAGTGCGCCGATGTCCGCTGTTTCATCTGATTGTGGACGCGGAATCGATGCAGCGCATCAAGAGCGATCTAATCGAACTACCAGAGCGCAAACGGCTCGCTTATCTCGCAGAGAAAGTCAGGCGCGAGGCTTCTTCTTCGGAGGAATGATCTTCCCCATCGCGCGCTCGAATTGATCCAGATCGACGCCGGCCTCTTTGGCAGCTTTGACGAAGCGCTCTTTCTGCGGCTTTTCATCCTTCGGACGGGGCTTTTTCGCGGGCATGGGGCGAAGCTAATCC
>CAZHWA010000328.1:0-3490 GCA_964536175.1 uncultured Terricaulis sp.
GCGCTCGCCTGCGCCGTAATCGGTTTGGCGACCGTGCATATCCCCGCCGCGCTCAAGCACCCCCTCTTCGACCGCGACGAAACGCTCGCGCACATGGTTCCCGGCCTGCGCGCGCCGGGCGAGCCGGCGCGGCCGCGCAACATCGCCCGCAGCGCCGTGTTGGGCGCTGGGATTGGCGCCATTGTCGTCGCCTTCGCCGCCGCGCTGATCGCAGTCGCCGACCTCGCCGCCCCGCCGCAGGCGCCCTCCCGCATCGAGATCGCCGAAACCGCGCCGGCGCCGCCAGGCGCATCCGATTCTGGCGCGCTTGCTCCTGTCGAAACAGCCGAGCCCGCCCAGCCGGGCGCGTCAAGCCGCTGGACAGTGGATCACGGCGCCAGCGCAATCGGCTTTGGCTACACCTACGAGGACGAAAGCGGCGCCGCACGCTTCAATGGCCGCTTCACGCGCTGGCGCGCCGACATCCGCTTCGATCCCAACGCCCTCGACGCCTCCGCCGTAGTGGTCTCGATTGAAACGGCCTCGGCGCAAACCGGCGTCGCCGCGCACGACAGCGCCCTGCCCACCGCAGCCTGGTTCGACGCCAGCGCGCATCCCACCGCCGAGTTTCGCTCCACCCGCATCCGCAACCGCGGCGCCGGCCGCTACGAAGCGCGCGGGTCGCTGCGCATCCGCGGCCAAAGCCGCGACATCGACCTGCCCTTCACGCTCGTAATCGACGGCGATCGCGCCACGGTTCAAGCCAGCGCCACCATCGACCGGCGCGATTTCGGCATCGGCAACGCAGACGCCGGCGACGATCTCATTTCCCACGAAATTGACATCGACGTGCGCGTTGAAGCCACGCGCGCGCCATGAGCATCGCCCGCGCCGCCGAAATCCTGCACGCTGGCGGGCTCGTCGTGTTTCCGACCGAGACCGTTTACGGGCTCGGCGGCGATGCAGCCAACCCGCGCGCCGTCGCCCGCATCTTCGAAGCCAAGGGCCGGCCGCGCCTCAATCCGCTGATCGCCCACGTGCCGGATCTGGCTGAAGCGGATCGCCACGCGCACCTGCACCCCAAAGCGCGCACGCTAGCCGAGCGCTTCTGGCCAGGCCCGCTCACTTTGGTCGCGCCGCGCCGCGCCGATAGCAGCGTCGCCGAACTTGCCTGCGCCGGCCTTGCCACCATCGCGCTGCGCGCGCCGGCCCATCCGATGGCGCGTGAACTGCTCGCCGCGTTCGGCAAACCGATCGCAGCGCCCAGCGCCAATCGCTCAGGTCATGTCAGCGCCACCACCGCACAGCATGCGGCCGCCGATCTCGGCGACCGCGTCGATCTGGTGCTCGACGCCGGCCCCTGTCCGATTGGTCTGGAATCCACCATTGTCGCCATCGCCGACGATGGCGCGGCAACGCTGTTGCGCGCCGGCGCGGTCGCGCGCGCCGACATCGAGGCCCTCGTCGGCCCGCTTGGCGTCCCGCAGCGCGACGCTGTCTCCGCGCCCGGCATGCTCGAGAGCCATTACGCGCCGCGCGCGCGCCTGCGCCTCGACGCTGCCGCGCCGCGCGCGGGCGAAGCGTATCTCGCCTTCGGCGCGCCGGCCGCCCCGAACGGTCTCACCCTGTCGGCGTCCGGCGATCTCGTTGAAGCCGCCGCCAACCTCTACGCCTGCCTGCGCGCGCTCGATGCGTCCGGCGCAAACGCCATCGCCGTTGCGCCCATCCCGGCGCATGGCTTGGGTGAAGCCATCCGCGACCGCCTCGCCCGCGCCGCCGCGCCGCGCCGATGACGCAAACACCGGAGCGGACCGCCGGCGTCCTCGCCGGCATTCTCTGTGTGCGCTGTGCTCCCGCCGTGCCGCCGTGGTTTTCTTTCACCACGGCGACACAGCGATGGCGCTGCGGTCACGGCGCAAAGATACCGGCGAGGGCGCCGGCGGTCCGATCTGGTTCTGAACCTATTCGCTATTCGCTACTCCCTATTCGCTATTCGCCATTCGCTCTACATCTTGCGTATGTCCGCCGAACTCTACGCCAAACTTGCTAACCGCCTCGGCCCCAACGGCCATTCGACCGATTCCGAAACGCTTGCCTCCTTCGTCACCGAGTGGCGCGGCAAGCTCAGCGGCCAAACCCCCTTCCTCGCCCTGCCCGCCAGCACCGAAGAGGTCGCCGACACCGTGCGCTTCTGCGCAGAAGCGGGCGCGCCCATCGTGACGCAAGGCGGCAACACAGGTCTCGTCGGCGGCCAGATCCCGCAGGGCGAGGTGCTGCTCTCGCTCAAACGCATGAACCGCATTCGCCAGATCGACGCCGACAACGATTCGCTCATCGCCGAAGCCGGCCTGATTCTCACTGCGGTGCAGCACGCCGCTGCTGATTCGGACCGGCTCTTCCCGCTGAGCCTCGCCAGCGAAGGCAGCGCCACCATCGGCGGGCTCATTTCCACAAATGCCGGCGGCGTTCATGTGTTGCGTTATGGGATGATGCGCGACCTCGTCCTGGGGCTCGAAGCGGTGCTGCCGGATGGACGCGTGTTTCGCGGGCTCAAGGGACTGCGCAAGGACAATACCGGCTATGACCTGAAGCAGCTCTTCATTGGCGCGGAGGGGACGCTCGGCGTCGTGACGGCTGCCGCCTTGAAGCTCTTCCCCCGCCCGCGCGCGCGCGAAGTTCTCCTGGCTGGCGTCGATAACGCGGCGGCGGCGCTGGCGCTGCTGCACCGGATGAAAGGCGCAACCGGCGCCGTCGCCGCCTTCGAGATCATGAACCGGCTTGCGGTCGATCTCGTCGTCAAGAACGTGCCCAACACCCGCGATCCGTTGCCGGGCGCCTCGCTCATGGTCCTGATCGAACTCGAAGCGATGCATGCGCACGGGCTTCGCGAAGCCGCCGAGAACGCGCTTGCAGCCGCGCTCGAAGCGGGCGAGGCGCACACCGCGCTGATTGCGGAAAACGCAGGCCAGGCAAGGGATTTCTGGCGTGTGCGCGAGGAGATTTCGGCCGGCCACAGGCCCGAAGGCGCCCAAGTCAACCACGACATCAGCGTGCCTGTATCGAAGACGCCGGACTTCCTCGCGCGCGCCAACCCGGCGATGGACGAGATCTGTCCCGGCGCGCGCATCGTCGCCTTCGGCCACATGGGCGACGGCAACTTCCACTACACGGTGATGCAGCCCGAAGGCGCCGATCCCGCGCGCTTCCCTGGCGAACGCCTCTCGCTTGCGGTCAATGAGATCGCCGACGCGCTCGGCGGCTCGATCTCGGCCGAACACGGCATCGGCGTCGTGCGCACCGGCGACCTCGCGCGCTTCAAGGATCCCGAATCGCTTTCGCTGATGCGCGCGGTCAAAGCTGCACTCGACCCCAAGCGCATCATGAACCCGCGCGCGCTGTTGCCGTGATCGCTGTCTCGAAACGATGCAGATGAATGCGCGTTGGCGCCGTCCGCTTCATCGCGACTCGATGCGAATCGTTGTTGCAGATTCGTCGCGCTGATATTTTTCAG
>CAZHWA010000329.1:0-3481 GCA_964536175.1 uncultured Terricaulis sp.
CGCCGTGGGTTTGGATGTTTTCCTTGGCGCAGAGATAATAGGCATCGCTCGCAGCGGCGCGCGCGGCTGCAGCGGCGAAGGGAAGCTCAGCAGCCTCAGTCGAGAGCGCCCATGCGCCGTAATAGGCGTTCGAGCGCGCCACCTCGATCGCGACATACATGTCAGCGAGCTTGTGCTTGATCGCCTGGAACGAGCCGATCGGACGCGCAAACGCAACGCGCTCCTTGGCGTAGCCGATCGCCATCTCCAGGCACGCCTGGCTGCCTCCGACCTGTTCGAAGGCGAGCAGCACCGCGGCGCGATCGAGGATCGCTTCCGCCAACTCCCAGCCCTGCCCCGCGGCGCCGAGGCGCTCGGCCTTTACGTTCTTGAACTCAAGTTTTGCGTGACCGCGCGTGGGATCGAGCGTCTTCAACGTGGTGCGCGTGACGCCCGGCTGGTTGAGATCGACAAGCGCGAGTGAGACGCCCGCGCCTTCTTTCGCAACTACGATGGCGTGGGTGGCGCAATCGCCGTCAGTTACCGGAATCTTGGCGCCGCTCAGCGTTGCGCCATCGAACTTGGCGGCGATGCTCTGCGCCGTTGGCGCGCCGGGCCCTTCGCTCGACGCAAAGCAACCAATCACCTCGCCGGCGGCGATCTTCGGCAGCAGCGCCTGCTTCTGCGCGTCGCTGCCGGCGAGCAGCAGCGCTTCGGCAAAGAAGTAAACCGTCGAGGAAAACGGAATCGGCGCTACAGCGCGGCCCAATTCTTCGGCCAGCACGCACAGCTCGAGCCGGCCAAGCCCCGTGCCGCCGTACTCTTCAGGAATGGCCGCGCCAACCCAGCCCATCTCTGCGACCGAGCGCCAGAGGCCTTCGTCGTAGGAAATGCTCGCGTCGTCCAAGACGCGCCGCGTGATTTTCGCGCCGGCCTTCTCGCTGAGGAAACGCCGCGCCTCCTCGCGCAGGCTCTTTTGGTCGTCGGAAAAATCGAAATTCACCCCGTCCTCCCGGGTCTTATGGTTGACGCCACTCTAACGCGCCCGCCCACGCCGCCGAAAGACTGTCTTGGCGTCAATCTCTCTTCACGAAGGCGCAAGGTCGCTGCGCTAGGCTGGGCTTTCAGAATTCGGGGTGGAGCATCCATGGCGAAGGCCGTCTTCCATAAGGGGCAGCGCGTCTACGTGAAGCCGGTGGCGACGTGGGCGGTGATCGAAAGCGTCAATCCGCAATGGGTCAAAGGCGTCGAGGAGCCGCTGCGCGTCACCTACGATACTGGGCTCGGCCGTGACTTTCATGCCCATGAACTGGCTGCCGAAGAAGCTGAGCCGAACAAGCCCGACCTGATCGAGACCGAGAATTGGCGCGTGCTGCGCGCGGTCAATCGCCTGTCCGCCGACGCACGCGATCCGCGCCACCCCTATCCCGGCACTTTTCCGGTGGTGGTTACGGACGAGAACGACTGGGGCGGCTGGCGCGTGCCGATGGCCGAATACGATCGCGACCCGCTGCGTGTGGAACGTCAATCCCGCATCATCGCCAACGCGCTGCGCCTGATGCGCGTGGCGCGCGAACTCATTGAATTCACCCAGGACAACCCGCACGAAACGCCAGGCCAACTTCAGGAACTGGCCATGCAGGCCGAGATGGTGCTGGCGGCAATCTACCACGACCCCACGCCGAAGGCTGAGGCTGTCGCGGCAGCGGAGTAAGCGCCCCTTCGCGGCAGCAGAAATCAGAAGTCAGAAACCAGAGGCTAGAATGGGGTCCGGCCACGCGGCCGGCCGCCTTCTGATTTCTGATTTCTGATTTCTGACTTCTGTTTCCGGTTTCTGATTTCTGCTTTCTGACCTATGTGAAGCTCCTCCCCGGAGCTCCACATGCGCGACGCCGAAACCGTCACCGTCCACCTCTCAGACTATACTCCCCCGCCCTACATCATCGACGAGATCGCGCTGATGTTCTCGCTCGACCCCACGGCGACGATTGTGGCTGCGCGCAGTCACGTGCGGCGCGAGGCGGACATGCCTGCCCCGCTTGTCCTGCACGGCGAGCGGCTCGATCTGCAGAGTATCGCCATTGACGGCGAACCGCTCGACACCAGCCAGTATCGCATCGAGCCCGGCCAGCTGGTGATCGACGAACCGCCGGCGTCTTTCCGCCTCGACATCGTCACGCGCATCAATCCGGATGCCAACACGCACCTTGAAGGGCTCTACATGTCGGGCGGGCGCTTTTGCACGCAATGCGAAGCGGAAGGTTTTCGCGCCATCACGTTCGCGCTCGACCGGCCCGATGTGCTGGCCCGCTACGCCGTGCGCGTCGAAGCCGACAAAGCGGACTACCCAACACTGCTCTCCAACGGCAATCTGACCGAGCACGGTGACATGGACGGGGGCCGTCACTACGCCGTCTGGGTCGATCCCCACCCCAAACCCTCATATTTGTTCGCACTTGTGGCGGGCAAGTTCGACTCGATCCACGACACGTTCGCCACCAAAAGCGGTCGCAAAGTCGATCTCGGCATCTTCGTCGACCCCGGCGACGCCGAACGCGCGCGCTATGCCATGGATGCGCTTAAGCGCGCCATGAAATGGGACGAAGAGGCATTCCAGCGCGAGTACGATCTCGATGTATTCAACATTGTCGCTGTGCGCGATTTCAATTTCGGCGCGATGGAGAACAAAGGCCTCAATATCTTCAATTCATCGCTGATCCTGGCGGATGCGGAAACGGCGACCGACGCCGATTTCGAAGCGATCGAAGCCGTTGTGGGCCACGAATACTTCCACAACTGGACCGGCAACCGCATCACCTGCCGCGACTGGTTCCAGCTCTGCCTGAAGGAAGGCCTCACAGTTTACCGCGAACAGGAATTCTCCGCCGACCAGCGCTCGCGCGCCGTGCAGCGGATCAAGGACGTCAAGCGTCTGCGCGCGCGTCAGTTCGCCGAAGACGCCGGCCCTCTGGCCCACCCGGTGCGGCCGCAGCAATATCAGAAGATCGATAACTTCTATACCGCCACCGTCTACGAGAAAGGCGGCGAAGTCATCCGCATGCTTAAGCGCATCCTCGGCGCTGACGCCTTCGCCCGCGGCATGCAGCTCTATTTCGAGCGGCGGGACGGCACCGCCTCCACGGTCGAGGATTTCATCACCTGCTTCGAAGAAGCGTCCGGCCGCGACCTGTCGCACTTCATGCGCTGGTACGACCAAGCCGGCACGCCGGCGCTGAAGCTGCACGGCGACTACGACGCTGCCGCGCGGGTCTATACGCTCACCGTCTCGCAGCGCACGCCGCCAACGCCGGGCCAGCCGGAGAAGGCGCCGGCGCCGATCCCGCTCGACGTGAGCTTCATTGCCGCCACCGATGGCGCACCCCTCGTTGCGAAGCTGGAAGGCGACGCCGAGGCGCGGTTCGATCACGCGCTGGTCTTGACCGAAGAACGCCAGAGTTTCCGCTTCACTGACATGGCGGAAGCGCCGATCCCCGCTGTGCTG
>CAZHWA010000330.1:0-3481 GCA_964536175.1 uncultured Terricaulis sp.
GCAGCGCGGGTCAAGGGACGCGCGAAGCGCGGCGCGGCACGCGCTTGCCCTTGGCGCGCGCGAGCACGGTGGCACTTTGTTGTTTCCCATTGTTGCCGGACTGTTTCCCGTCGTTTCCGCCGCTGGCGGCATGGGTTGGAATACCTGTCAATAGGCACGAACGTGCCCGTTGACGGAGCGTATCCGGCGCCGAGTCTCGGGCATGCCTGTGGATAACTCAGAAGGAGTTGGACATGACCAGCAACGGTCCGCAACGCATCAATCGCCTGCTATCGCGCAAGGACGCCGCGATCTTCCTCACCGGCCTCGGCCTAACGATCTCGGCGCAAACGTTGGCCCGGCTGCTCTGCGAGAAAAAGGGACCGATGTGCATGCGCGTCGGCAGCCGCGCCATGTACCGGGAATGCGATCTGCTCGATTACTTTCGCCTGCAATGCAGCGCGCCGCGCCAATCGTCTGCTGAGCCGTTGCGGCCCGCATCGAACGACCATCTGCCGTTGCCAGCGAACGATCACGACAACCCCGCGCGTGACGCCTAATTGGCGTTCGCGGCCTCTCGCGTTGGGCGAAGCCGCCGCAGAGCGCTTGCAAAGTGTGTATGGACGCCGGTGACAATCAACGACACGCCATGCGTCTTCCCTGTCGGATCGGGCCGTCTGATCCGCGTTGCGAAGCCTCGGAGGGTGATCACGTCGCCACAGCGCTGCGCTCGGTCGATCTGCGCACAGAGGCCCTCGTGATCGCAATAACAACCTAACACCTCAACCTGGTGCAGGCGCCACTTTCCGAAATCCAGGTGCGGGGTCTTCAGGAGTATCAGATACTCGAAGCGGTCGAACACTCGGCCGGTCGCGCGCCACTTGCGCATGGCCTCAACCCTTCCGGCCCATGACGCGCAAATCCTCGATGGTGCTCAGCAATATGCGATGCGCCCCCGGGTAATCCTCCGGATCAATGACCTCCGCGACGACGCTCAGCTTGGCGGCGGCGCCGTCCACGGTGAGCGCGGGAACACCCCGCAATCGCCGAACGATGCGAACGCCCGCCCGCACACAGCGGTCGTAGTCGGCATCGATCGCGTAGAGCAGTTGCGCCTCCGGCAGCGCACGCTGCTCCGCTTTGCTGAGGTTGAACCAATCGCGGTTGTCGCCCAGCCACGCCTCGCGGTCGCCCCACTGGCGCATGAGAAGCTCCTGGCGGCGCGCAAGCTCGCCATAGTGAGCACACAGCAGTAGGACGGGATCGGCCACGGTAGCAGCGGTAAGCTTGCCGTCCGCGAGCAGCGGCGCGGAACCTAAGGCAGCGACGACCTTGCGGCGCGAGAGGCGAGCCATCAGCGCACCCGTCGCAAGCTGGATCGAACCGTCTCAATGAGACAGCCTGAGACGAGCACCGCCGTGAATAGACCGGCGCCAACGCTATCGAACTGAACGCCGACGAAATGCCCGGCCACGATGCCGGCATAGGTCGGCGGACCCAGCGCGAGCAGAATGACCAGCCAATGCCAGAGCAGCCGCAGCACCATGATCCCCATCGTGAGCAAGAGTGCGAAGCCGGCGAGCGAACCCCAATCCATCGTCAGCTGCCATGCAACGCGCGATAGTCGCGCAAGATGCTGGCGATCAGGCGATGCGCTTCCACATTCTCTTCCGGGCAAACCTCAATGGCGGCGATCGCGAGCTTGCCGCAGATGCCGAGCGGCGAAGTCGCGACGAGAGACGGAAGCGACGCGAGCAGCACGCGGTTCTCTGCGTGCAGCGCGTCCATGCGGTCATAGAGATCATCCATCTCGTGTTTTTCGGGGAAGCGCTTGCGCTGCGCGCGCGTGAGGCGTGACCAGTTATGATCCCTGAACAGCCGCGTCTCGATCTGCTGCCAGCGCCTGCCGAGGAGCTCGTGCTCCGCGTGCCGCGATAGCCATGTCTCTGAGGCGGTGGCCGCCGCGTCCAAGCAGCATCCTGAAAACGCCGTTCCTGTAGCGCCGCCGATTACAGAGCGACGCGTCGGTTCTCCAGGACGAGCGCTCTCATTCGCCGTTCCGGGGGGACGTCGAGACATTGTTTAGACCTTCGAGTATTTAGTGAGCGAGAAAGTATCACCTGCGCCGTAATCGCGCAACATTAAAACGCATGTGAGCGAAAATAGTGCTTCTTGCTGGTCAAATTCGAGCTGCTCGGGCGCTGTTGGATTGGAGCCAGCAAACGCTGGCGGACCAAAGCGGGGTTTCGCTAGCGACGGTCCGAAGGATCGAGGGCGATCGAGGTCCGGAGCGAAGCACGGCGCCCAACCGCGATGCGATTCAACGCGCGTTGGAAAAAGGCGGCATCGTATTCATGCCGAAAGACGCCATCGGCGGTGCCGGCGTTCGGTTGAAGCGTTAGTCCGTAGTTGGCCCGGGGCGGATATTGACAGTTGCTCAGGGGCCTCTGAACACACCGCGCTAGCCCTTGAGCTTGTCGAAGAAGGCCATCGTCGCCGCGGCGCGCTCTCGCCAGTATTCCAAAATCAAGGTCAGCAGCGCGCGTGCAACGTCCTTACGTTCGTCGGGCGCCACCTGCTCAAGAAAGCCCTGTATCAGATGCCCCGTGCTGCCCTGTTCGGCCTCCATGCGGCGCTGATCGGCCAGCGCTACCAAGTCGGCGGCCCGCACCTCCGGTTCGCCCACTGGAAACACCACTTCGCCATCAGCCATTTTGTCCATGACCCGGCTCATTCGCTGGTCGCACTCTTTCACGAGCGAGACGGCGCGCGTCCGCACAAGCTCGCGATAAGTCAGGAACTCGGGATCGGTCGGGACTCGTTTCACCTTACGTTGGTGTCGAAACCACTGGAGCGAATAAGCGAGGAAGAAGGCTTGAATACCACGCTCCGCCAAAAGGTAAGCGTGCATGTCCTCGGCCAGTTCGGTCGGATCCACTCGAAACTTGCCCTTCGTGACAAAGCTCCAACCGCCCTCTGCTTGCGGAGGCTTCTCGGGCGGCGTGGCCGCGAGTAAGAATCTCTCGGCTAGGCGTTCTGTTTCAAACAGCAATGCAGCCGGTCTGCCCGCACTCATCGCTTCCCCTGCATCTACCGCGAGCAACCTATCATTGACCGCCAAAGGTCGTGAAGCCAAACTTGCCCCCGGGCTGGAAGCGCCGGGCAAAAGGGGGCGAATTTGCCGTTCAAAGACTCTATGCGGGACACGCTCCTGGAGGGTTACAAGTTTAGGGCTTGCGCCGCGACGCCATGCGCCACCTGCAAGAGAGAGGTTACGCGCGCCGCGTTCGACATGCTCTGGTACTACGCCAGTCCGAAGGATCAGCTACCGGTAGGCGCAGTTGGTCAGCCCATTCACGGAGGCGAGGCGATCCTCGTGCGCTTTCCGATCTGCGAAAAATGCGCACCGCCATGCGGCAAGTGTCAGCTTCCGAGGAGGACGGCCAAGGTTCGCCAGTTGACCGCGAACGTGTCCGCCGCGCGCGGGCGAAAGGTTGCAGGT
>CAZHWA010000331.1:0-3478 GCA_964536175.1 uncultured Terricaulis sp.
TGCCCCAAGGTAGCCGCCGACGCGAGCGTTCGGCGTAAGATAGTAATTGAGGCCCGCGTCGAAATTCCAGCTGTCGAAATTCGCAATGAATTCGCCTTCGCCGGCGGTCAGGCTGCCGAAAATGTTGCTGTTGGCGCTGGTGTCGAACATGGCTTCGATGCCGTAGACGGTCTCATCGGCCGTACCGCCTGCTCCGAAATCAAGTTCGGAGTGCGCCACGACCCCGCCGAGGCGCCATGCGCCGCCATTCCAATAGAGATGCCCTTCCGCAGTCCACACATCGGCGTCGGCGCCGGTGTCGAATTCTGAATTGCCGAAAGAACCGCCAAGCTGGGCGCCCCAGCCGCCGCCGGTCCGGCCGAAGGCGCCTTCGCCCCGCCAGGTGTCGGCTTCGAGATCGCCGATGAACTCCACGTCGCTATTGGCGTATTGCACGCCGAGATAACCCCCGGCCGCTGCCGCTGGGGCCGCCGTCATCAGTGCAGCCGCAGCCGCAACGAGTGCCATCGTCTTCATGGAAGCGTCTCCGATCCCCACCCCCGGCACCACCGCGGCGCCGGCGCTGATCGCGTCCCAGTGTAGCGCCTTCCCCTCCGGATGGGGTGGCAATGTCGAATTCAGGGCTGATTGGCAGATGCGTGTGTGGCGAAGGCCACGCCGTACCGCGGCAAGTGTAATCAACACTTCACTAGCACGCGCTCCTGCGCAACGCGCGAACCTGCGCACGCCGCCCGCCGGTCAATGGCCCTCGCGCATCCAAACCGTGCAGCGGGCGATCCAGTGTTCGAGGTGTTCGACGAGTTCGGGGTAGGCGCGGGTTTCGTAGCTGTGGGCCAGCTCGGTGTCGCCGTTCAAACGAAACGGCACATCGCGGCGGCGGCCTTTTTCGGTGCGTTCGTAGGGCTGGTATTCCACTTGAAGGAAGAAGCTGCCGCTGGGATCGTGCTCCGGGCGGAATTCGACGTCGATGATGAAACGCGTGCTCTCGTTTCTGGCCCTGAACGTCGACGAGCCGCCGAAATGTCCTTCTTCGACTTTGGCGGTTGTATCGTCTCGTTCCACTCGATGACCCAGCCGGACGGAATGCGCAGCGCCTGCAGGCCGCGGAAGTGCGGCGAATTCGGGTAATTGTCTTCCGGCTTGAACGACATCCTCGCTAGCGCTCGATGAACAACGCCGCGGGATGTTCCAGCATGCCTTTGACGCGCTGGATGAAAGCGGCGGCGTCGTAGCCGTCGACGACCCGGTGATCGAACGAGGATGAGAGGTTCATCATTTTGCGCACGACGATCTGGGCGTTCTTCACCGCGGGACGCTCGACCAGCTTGTTGACGCCGACGATCGCCACTTCCGGATGATTGATCACCGGCGTGGTGACAATGCCGCCCAAAGCGCCGAGCGAGGTGATGGTGATGGTGGAGCCGGAAAGCTCGTCCTTGCTCGCCGTATTGTTGCGCACCGCATTGGCGAGGCGCGCGACTTCCGTGGCGCAATCCCAGATATCGCGCGCTTCGGCGTGGCGGACAACCGGCACGATGAGGCCGTTCTCGGTCTGTGTGGCGATGCCGATATCGACGTTCTCGTGGCGATAGACGACGCCCTGCTCGTCGTCGTAGCGCGCGTTGATCTGCGGAAAGTCGGGCAAGCACAGCACCAGCGCCCGCATCAGAAACGGCAACAGCGTCAGTTTGGGCTGGTCGTTGCGCTTGGTCGCATTGAGGTGCGCGCGCAGCTCTTCCAGCTCGGTCAGATCGCACTCTTCGACATAGGCGAAGTGCGGGATGCGGCGCTTGGCGTCCTGCATCTTCTCGGCAATCTTGCGGCGAAGGCCGATGACCTTCACCGGCTCGATGCCATGGCGTTGCGCGAGCGCGCCGCCGGTGCGGCGCAGCCCGGTTGTGGGCGCGAGCATAGCATCGAGATCGTCGTGGGTGATGCGCCCGTCAGGGCCGCTGCCGCGAATCTGCGACAAATCGATACCTAGCTTTTGCGCGCGCGCGCGCACCGCCGGGGAGGCGTGTGCCGGCCCGTGTTCGCGCACGGTGGGTTCACGCGCCTCGGGACGTGCGACGGCCTGCGATTGCTTAGGTGATCCGCTCTTTGCAGCAGCGGCCGCTTCCGGCATCGCCGCAGACGGCACGGACATCGGCTTCGGCGCCCCGCCCATCGCCGCCTGCACTTCGGCCTCGGACCAGGTGGCGCCCGCGGGGGCCTTGATGCGTGGTTTGGGCTGCGTTTGAGCGCCGCCGTTGGGTTTCGTCTCTTGGACCGTCGACGTTTCGCCGGCGGTTTTCGAAGGCTCAGCGGCGGCCGCCGGCGAGGACGCCGGCGGTTCAGGAGTCGCTTCACCGCCATCGGTTTCGAACACGGCGATCGGGCCGCCGACCGGGGCCATGTCGCCCGGCTCGCCGTGAATCTCGACCACCTTGCCGGCGACGGGCGCGGTCATCTCCACCGTTGCCTTGTCGGTCATCACGTCGACCAGCGGATCGTCCTCCTTGACGACGTCGCCCACCTTGACGTGCCACGCGACGATCTCGGCTTCGGCGGTGCCTTCGCCGACGTCGGGCAATTTGAACACGAACTGACCCATGCCCCTCAGCCCTCCATCACGCGGCGCAGCGCCTTGATCACGCGCGGCGGGGTGGGGAAATACTCCCATTCGAGCGCGTGCGGATAGGGCGTGTCGTAACCGGTCACGCGCTCGATGGGCGCTTCGAGCTGGTAGAAGCAATGCTCCTGCACCAGCGCCGACAGTTCGGCGCCGTAGCCGGACGTGCGCGTGGCTTCGTGCACGATCACGCAGCGCCCGGTCTTGCTGACGGAGGCCACGCTCGCTTCGATGTCGCCAGGCACCAGCGTCCTCAGATCGATCACGTCGGCGTCGACGCCCGCCTCTTCGGCGGCGGCGAGCGCGACGTGCACCATGGCGCCGTAGGCAAGGACGGTGACCTCTGCGCCTTCGCGCACGACGTTGGCCTTGCCGAGCGGGATGGAATAATAGCCCTCCGGCGTTTCGCTGGCCGGATGCTTGGACCACGGCGTGACAGCGCGGTCACGCCGGCCGTCGAACGGGCCGTTATAGACACGCTTAGGTTCGAGGAAGATCACCGGATCGTCGTCCTCGATGGCGGCGATCAGCAGGCCCTTGGCGTCGTAAGGCGTAGACGGGATCACAGTCTTCAGGCCCGCGACGTGGGTGAACAGCGCTTCGGGCGACTGGCTATGCGTCTGCCCGCCATAGATGCCCCCGCCATAAGGCATGCGCACCGTCATCGGCACCGTGTACTCGGCGGCGGAGCGATAGCGGATGCGCGCGGCTTCGCTGACGAGCTGATCGTAGGCCGGATACATGTAGTCGGCGAACTGAATCTCGATCACCGGCCGCAGGCCGTAGACGGCCATGCCGATGCCGACTGCGGCGATGCCGTTTTCGCTGATCGGCGCGTCGAAGCAGCGCTTGGCGCCGTACTTCTGC
>CAZHWA010000332.1:0-3474 GCA_964536175.1 uncultured Terricaulis sp.
CGAGTGGGGCGAAGGCGCGCGAAGGGGGCGTCACGGCCGAGCGCTACGCCGGCGCCGACAGGCGCGCAAGGGCGGGCGACGAATAGCGGCGACACGCGCGCGCATGGCCGCTAGTCTGCGCCCATGCTGACGCGCCGAAGCTTCTCCGCCGCCGCCGCAACAAGTCTGCTCATGGCCTGCCAGAACGGACACGATGAACCTCCTGCCGCGGCGCACGGCTCAAGCCGCTGGCGCCGGGCGGCCGATGCGCCCTACGCGGTGCAAGAAATCTATCCCGCGCTCTATCGCGGCGGCATCTGGATCGCCGGCGGCTTTGCCCCGCTCGCGGCGCTCGGCGCCACCTCACGCGTCGTTGTCTTCGACGTGGCAAGCGGGCAATGGCGCGATGGGCCGGCGCTGCCCACGCCTTCGCACCACGTCCACCTCGCCGCTCTGAATGACGAATTGTGGGCCATCGGCGGCTATCTCGGCGGCGCCAACCGCCGCAGCTGGATCTGTACGCCGCGCGTCTTGAAACTCGACGGAGAGCAGTGGGTAGAAGGCCCTTCGCTACCCAAACCGATCGGCGAAGCTGTGCCGATCGTACACCAGGGCCGCATTCACCTGATTGGCGGCCGCTCGCCGGCGGGACAAGCAAACGCCGACTGGAACGATCAGGCAGACGTGGACGATCATTTCGTGTTTGCCGCCGGCGCGACGCAGTGGGAGCGCGCTGCGCCTCTGCCGCTGGCGCGCAACTCAGCGGCAGTCGCCAGCCTCGGCGGCGCTATCCATGTCATCTCCGGCCGCACGGTGGCCAACGGCCAGACGCCCGCGCATCACATCTACGACGCGCGCAGCGGCTCCTGGCGCGATGGCCCTGCGTTTCCCGAACCGCGCGGCGGCCTGGCGGCTGCGCTCTTCAATGACGCGATCGTCGCCGGCGGCGGCGAGATTTTTGAGCCGGCCTCAGTGGGAGATTCGCTTTACCGCCTGGAGAACGAAACATGGTCGCGCTTCGAGACGCTTCCGGTTTCCCGCCATGGGCATGGCTTCGTGGTCGCCGGCAACGCCCTCTACGCTCTTGGCGGCGCCCAGCGCGTCAGCGCCTCCGGCACGCTGGCGCGGGTCGATGTGCTCAGCTGACAGTCGTCGCCCCGCGAGCCATATCGGCGCGAACTTCGGCCGCGATCTCATAGGCGCGTACGCGCGCGGCGTGATCGTAGATGTGCGAGGCGAGGATCAACTCGTCCGGCTGCGTACGGTCGATAAAGGCCTTCAGGCTCGCCTTGACGCTCTCGGGCGACCCGATCGCCGAACAGGCCATGACCTGATCGAGCTGGGTGCGTTCGCTGGCGCTCAATGTGTCCTCGAACGCCGGATCGGGCGGCTGCAGCCTGCGGGGGACGCCGCGGCGCAGGCTGGCGAACGCCTGCATCAACGAGGTGGCGAGCAAGCGGCCTTCTTCGTCGGAAGGCGCGGCAAAGATGTTGAAGCCCAGCATAAGGTACGGCTTCTGCAATTGCTCTGAGGGACGAAACGTCGAGCGATAGATCTCGATCGCGCTCATCATCTGCGCCGGCGCAAAGTGCGATGCGAAGGCGTAAGGCAAACCAAGCGCAGCTGCGAGCTGCGCGCCGAAGGTAGACGACCCCAGAATCCAGAGCGGCACGTTGCTGCCTTCGCCCGGAATAGCGCGCACGGCCTGGCGCGGCTCGGCCGGCGCCAGCAGCGCCTGCAGCTCCAGCACGTCCTGGGGGAAGCGATCCTCGCCGCCGACAAGCGTGCGCCGCAACGCCATCGCCACGCGCTGATCGCCCCCCGGGGCGCGCCCAAGCCCCAGATCGATACGGCCCGGGAACAGCGCCTCCAGCGTGCCGAATTGTTCGGCGATCACGATGGGCGCATGGTTCGGCAACATGATCCCGCCTGCGCCGACGCGCATCGTCGTCGTCGCCGCCGCCGCATTCATGATGCAGAGCGATGTTGCAGAACTGGCGATGCCGGGCATGTTGTGATGCTCGGCCAGCCAGAAACGTTTGTAGCCGAAACGCTCCGCATGAACGGCCAGATCGCGGCTGTTCGCCAGCGCCTCCTGCGCGGCGCCGCCTTCGGCGATAGGCGCAAGATCGAGAACCGAGAACGGGATCATACGAGCGATATGGGCGCTTCATAGGAAGCGCCCAACCCGCCGCTCCAGCCTTAGAACGGGATCTCGTCGTCGAGATCCTGGTTGAAGTTTTCGCGCGGGCCGTCGCCAGAGCGCTTGGGCCCAGCGCGCGAGCCAAAGCCCCCTTCGTCATCGTAGGAGCGGGATTCGCCGCCGCCGCCCTTGCTATCGAGCAGTGTGAGTTCGCCGCGATATTACTGCAGCACGACTTCGGTGCTGTAGCAGTCAGCGCCCGACAGGTCCTGCCATTTGCGCGTCTGCAATTGGCCCTCGATGTACACTTTCGAGCCTTTGCGCAGGTACTGCTCGGCCACCTTGGCCAGATTTTCGTTGAAGATCGCCACCGAGTGCCACTCGGTCCGTTCCTTGCGCTCGCCAGACTGCTTGTCGCGCCAGGTTTCTGTGGTGGCGATGCGCAGATTCACCACCGGATCGCCCGACGGCAGCCGCCGCGATTCCGGGTCCTTGCCCAGGTTGCCGATCAAAATCACTTTGTTGACGCTGCCAGCCATCGCCGACTCCTGTTTCTTGCGCTTGCTCGATGGTGAGGCATCCGCCGGGCTCGTCTCCGGGCAAATGTTCTCTCTATGTTCTATACGCCGACTCGCGCCATTGGTAAAGACCCATTAACCAACAGACCGATGGGGCGAACCGAAACGAACCGGGCGCAGCCGACTGCCGATAGGACTGCCGTTCGATATTTGTTCTTGATGTCCGTCCGACTCCGGCTACTAAATATGGTGTCCGCCGAGGGCTCGGCGGACCTCCGCAGAAAGACCTTGATGTTCGCCAGAGCGCCTGCCCTGTTCGATGGCCACCGCTCGCCGCCGGCCGCGCCCAAAGCCGCGCCCAGGCGCGGCTTTGCAGACGGCGTGCGCCAGGCCTGTGGGCGGCTGCCATGAAGGACGGTCTCAGCCACATCCGCATCCGCGGCGCGCGCGAGCACAATCTCAAGGGCGTCAGCGTCGACATCCCGCGCAACGAGCTCGTCGTGATCACGGGGCTCAGCGGCAGCGGCAAATCCTCGCTCGCGTTCGACACCATCTACGCCGAAGGACAGCGCCGCTACGTCGAATCGCTCTCCGCTTACGCGCGTCAGTTCCTCGAACTGATGCAGAAGCCGGACGTGGATTCCATCGAAGGTCTCTCGCCCGCGATCTCGATCGAGCAGAAAACCACCTCCCGCAATCCACGCTCGACCGTCGGCACCGTCACCGAGATTTACGACTACATGCGCCTGCTCTGGGCGCGCGTCGGCGTGCCCTATTCGCCCGCCACCGGCCAACCCATCGCGGCGATGCAAGTCAGCGAAATGGTCGACCGGA
>CAZHWA010000333.1:0-3458 GCA_964536175.1 uncultured Terricaulis sp.
ATGCGCTGCGATGGCTTGCACGATCGGGTAGGTCACCGAGTGATCCCCGCCCAGTGAGATCGGCACGGCGCCGGCAAGCAGCGAAGCGCCGATGGCCGCGCGGATTCTCGCATCGTCCTCCGGCGTTTCCGTGAGCGGAAGATCGCCGCAGTCGTTCAGATCGATCTCCGCGCCCAGCTCCAAACCGCGCTCGCTGGCGGCATTGCCGTGCGGGCTGAACAGCGCCTCCCGGATTAGAGTCGGGGCCTTGGCCGGGCCGCGCAAAAATGAGGAATGTACATCCGTCGGCAGGCCGATGAGATCGACGCGAGGGTGCTGCTCAGCGTTCATCGGGCCTCCAAAGGCTGTCGTTGCCGTAATTTCGCCAAACTAATTGCCGCCATTTACTTATCCCGCGACCGCCATCTGCGCGCCAGCCGGGAGTCCAAATCTCCGTTTGGTTCGCTGAGAAGCGTACGGTTTCGCGTGCGCGACGGCCAGTACCGTCGCCAGCGCGAGTTGCGACGCCGTTGCCGGAGGGAGAATCCTTATGACTATCATTGACTTCGCGACGGCTGCGCCGCGTCCGGTTTCGTTTGCTTCGGTGCGGCAAGCGCGCCTCGTTCTGACCAATGCGCAGGGGCCCTCGCGCGGCGGAGTCGGTCTGATCGCCGAATCGGAGCCCGTGCTCGACCCTCACCGCCTCTTGCTCAAGACGTCCGAGCTGCCAGAGAACGCCGCCTTCTTGGTCGAACTGGTGGCCGATCAACCCGGCGAACGTCTTTGCCGCGTCGAATTCGGTCTGGCCGGGCCGGGTGACGATCTTGAGGCGAACCTCAACCGCGCCGCCCTCTACGTTGCCCCGCGCGCGAGCTTTCGACCGGTGGCCGAGCCGGCCAACGACGCGCTGGTATGGACGCCTATCGCCCCGGAGCCCATTGCGCTCGACGCTGGCGTCGACGCGGACGGCGATCCGCGCACCATCTGGCTGGCGCCGGGCGATCCTCATGCGGCGAGCCTGATGAGCGCCATTCAGTTGGCGGAAGCAGCTGACGTCGTGCGATTTCGCATGATCGTACGCCCGCGGGTGCTGCGCGAGGATGAGCGCGCCGCGGTCGGCCTCCGCGTATTCGCGCATTTCCGCGATGACGTCGCCGGCGGGCGCGGCCAGTTTCTCAGTCAATGGCGCGAAGCGTCCAGGGGCGCCGCGGTGACAGCCGAACTCGCAAGCTTCCGCGAACTCGACGAGGACGCTTTGGACGCCATCGCCATGGCCCTGTTCGGGCGCGCGCGGCGCCGCGACAAAGCTCGGCCGCGCGGCCTGATTGTCGATCTACGCGCGTGCGTGACGACGCCGGCGCTGCCGGTGTTCCGCTTCATTCCCACCGCCGACGAACTGCGCGCGCGCTGGCGGCCTAACCTCCGCGAGATCGAAGATCACCCAGGGTGCGTTACGTTGGGCCTCGACGCCGCCGGCGGGCCGGTGCGGATTCCTTCCGAGGATCGTTCTTACCATCTGTTCGTTATCGGCGGGACCGGCGTTGGCAAGACCACGCTGTTGCGCAACATGATCCGCGAGGATTTGGCGAGCGGCCAAAGTCTGATTGTCATCGATCCGCACGGCGACCTGGCCACGCATGTGCGTGCAGACGCCGCCCAGCTCGGCCGCGCTGACGACATCCGGTTCGTCGACCCCACCGACGCGGCCTGCCCGATTCGGTTGGACCTGATCAACACGCCCGGCATCGATCCCGAACTCGAACGCGACTTCATCGTCACGCAGCTTATCGCGCTGTTCTCGAAGCAGATGTACGCTGAAATCCCTGAAGCGTTCGGTCCGGTTTTCGAGGATTATTTTCGCAACGGCTGCAACTTGCTGATGCTCGCCAAAGACGCGGCGGACCGGAACCTGTTGCGTATGCAGACGCTGTTCACGGACAAAGATTATCGCGCGAAACTGGTGAGCGAATGCACCGACGAGCACGTCACGGAGTTCTTCCGCATGGCGGAATCGGCTTATCGGGAACATAGTCCTGAACAGATCGCACCCTACATAACCTCCAAGCTCATCGCCTTCTCGAGTTCGGCGCGGCTGCGCCGGCTGTTCGACACCTCCGGAGGCGAGCCCCTATCGCTGCAGGCGATGATGGACGAGGGCCGCGTCGTCATCATGCGCTTGCCCAAGGGACTGATGGGGGAAGCGACGAGGACGCTCGGCGCGTTGCTGATGATCCAGATCGCCGCCGCGGCGATGGGACGCGCGCGCATCGCCGAGGACGAGCGTCGGCCGGTGCGCATCTACATCGACGAGTTTCAGAACCTCGCGAACCGGGCTGCCGCAGAACTCCTGGCCGAGATCCGCAAATACAGGGGCTCGCTCATTATGGCGAACCAGAGCCTCAGCCAACTGGCCGGCGTGCGCGGCGCCGACGTTGGGCTGGCTGTGCTCGCCAATTGCGGCTCGATGGCGCTGTTTCGGGTGGGCGCGCCCGATGCAGCCGTGCTTGCGCCTTATCTCGCGCCGCATGTGGACGCTAACGACCTTCTGGATTTGGCGACCGGTGACTTCATCGGGCGCCGTCAAGTGTATGGCGAGATTCAACCGCCCCTGCACCTGCGCGGCTCGCCGCCGCCCTAGGCGCGGCTGGCCTACTCCGCAGCGACCTTTGCGTTGTCGTTCTGTCCACGCCGCCAGCGCAAGCGCGGCTGGCGCGCGGCGCGGGTTTCGTCGAGCCGGCGCAGCGGCGCGAGTTTGGGCGCCTGCTTGAAGAACTCGACCTCGCCCGCCTTCACGCGCTCGGCCAGCGCGATCATCACGTCGGCGAAGCGATCGAGTTCGCGCTTGGGCTCGGTTTCGGTCGGCTCGATCAGCATGGCGCCGTGCACGACCAGCGGGAAATAGGTCGTGAACGGGTGATAGCCTTCGTCGAGCAGCGCCTTGGCGATGTCGATGGTTTCGACGCCCTTGGGCTTGATCGAGGAATCGTCGAACAGCGCCTCGTGCATGCACGGCCCCTCGCCAAAAGGCGGATTGTAATGCGCCTTAAGGCGCGCCAGCAGGTAATTGGCGTTGAGCACGGCGTCTTCTGCGACTTGCCGGAGGCCGTCGCTGCCGTGGCTCATCATGTAGGCGAGCGCGCGCGTGAACATGCCCATTTGACCCTGGAAGGCGCACATGCGGCCGAAGGCTTGCGTACCGGTTGTGTGTTCGCGCAGCTCGTATCCTTGGAACGTCTCGCCGGCGGAGGTCCGCGACGCGGCGCCAGAGTCGCCGGCGGGGACGCCGGCGGTCCAAGATTTTTTCACGATGTGCGGCACGGGGGCAAACGGTGCGAGCGCAGCGGAGAGCACGGTGGGCCCAGCGCCGGGCCCGCCGCCGCCGTGGGGGGTGGAGAATGTCTTGTGAAGGTTGATGTGCATAGCGTCGACGCCGAGATCGCCCGGCCGCACCTTGCCGACAATGGCGTTGAAATTGGCGC
>CAZHWA010000334.1:0-3450 GCA_964536175.1 uncultured Terricaulis sp.
CCGAAGTCGTGGAAGGCGCGGGCGATGGCGCGGCGGCTCTTGACCGGGTGCATGAAGGCGACCTCAGCGCCCGGGTAGCGGGAGGCGATCAGCTGCGCCTCGGCGTCGGAGGCTACGTCGAAATTCTTGATGCCCGCGCCCCACAGCGCGTCGAGCACCCACGGCGAAGGGTTCGCCTTGACGGCGTAGAACACTTCGCCCGGGAAGTGCTGCAGGAACCATTGCGCCGCCGCGGCGACGCGGTGCGGACGCGCGATGGCGACAGGACCTTCCGGCGCGCCTTGCGCCGTCAGATCGAGAGGCGAGAGGACGTAGTCCATCCGGCTGCTCCCTAACAATGCCGCCGCTTTCGAGAGCGACGCTTGTTAAACCCAGGCCGGCGTTAGTCGGACATGCTTAATGTCAGGTCCGCTCCCTACGCCGCTTTGTGAGCGGAGCTTGCGCCGGGCGATCGCGAGAGAGCCTCCTTGCTCTCCCTTCTTGCGATCCCCCAGAGTGGCCTGGGCCGAGGGGGCGTTAGTGGACGCTGTTTCCAGGTCCGCCGGATGAACGCGAGATATGTGCGTTCTCCCCCGATGTAAAGTCCCAATGGTTGCTGATTTCCTCACCGAAACATGGCGCTGCGGCGCCGATGCAACGTCACGAAAGGGCAATCGAACTGTCGCTGAGGCGTCGCTGAAGCGTCGCAGCGGCTTCATCGAGGCCGCCTAATCCCGCCTCGCCCGACACCCGTAGGGCTGGTTCACCAGGGGGTTTCCATGAAGAAGAGCATACGTAACAAGGTTGCACTGGCGGCTCTGGCCGTCGTGACGGGTGCAGGCGCCGCGCATGCGCAAACCGCCGCGCCGGCTCACTCCACCAGCTGGACGGGCACGCTCGGGGAAGATCGCTACGGGGAGGCCCGCTTCAAACTGCGTGGCCGGTTCCAGTACGACATCACCTCGGCTGAGTGGGATAACGACCAGGACGATGCGTTCCGCAGCTACACGCGGCGCGCCTTTCTCGGTGCGCAGGGGCGCTTTAACGAGAACTGGAGATATAAGGTCGACTTTGTCCTGACCCCGTCTGCGGGCGAGATCGGCGTTGACGACGCGTACATCGAATATGTCGCCGACAACTGGTCGGTCGTTTTCGGTGAGGCGAATATCACCTCGCCGCTGGAAGACCGCATCTCCTCGCTCGACATCCCCTTCATCGAGCGTTCCAGCATCATCAACAGCTTCGGCTACGGCCGTCTGGCCGGCATCGGGTTTCTGACCGGCGGCGCCAATTGGTCGGCGGCGGCGGCGCTGCAGGGCGAATCGCTCAACAGCAGCGAAGATTTCGACGCCGACGAAAGCACTGCCGTCAGCGGACGCGTGACCTTCGCGCCCATTTTCTCAACCACGCCCGAAGGCGTGACGCTGGTTCACCTCGGCGCGCATGCGCGCGTGCGCGACACCGCCGACAATCCGGACTTCAACTATCGCCCGCGTCCGTTTCTGGGCCGGGGGGACCGCTGGATCGCTAACGCCGCCGTCGGCGATCGCGACACCGCTTATGGCGTCGAAGCTGCGGTTCAGTTCGGCGCGTTCGGCGCACAAGCCGAATACATCATGCTCGACGGCGACGGTGCGGGCGGCGACTTCGACGCCGACGGGTATTACGTCGACCTCTACTGGTCGATCACCGGCGAAAGCCGCAACTATCGCGGCAACCAAGGTTCATTCGGCGCCATCGCGCCGCGGAACTCGGTCGCGGACGGCGGGCCAGGCCATTGGATGCTGTCGGCCCGCTACGATTTCATCGACCTCAGCGACGCTGCATTCGGCGCTCAACGTGGCGAGCAAACGGCATGGGCGGTCGGCGTCGATTGGGTTCCGATTGATCACGTCCGCCTCAAGCTGAACTACGCGATGACGGACATGGAGCGCACGGCCGGCGCCAATGCCGAAGCCGACGTCATCACACTGCGCACGCAGTTCGACTTCTGAGCCCCGCGACTGCGCGGAGGGCGCACCCGCGCCCTCCTGCTTTTTCCTGCTGGATTCAATCAAGGAGTTACCATGAACATCCTCAACATAGCTGCCGCGGCCATTGCCGCCCTGGCGCTGAGTTCGGGCGCCGCGTTCGCGCAGCAACCGTTCACCATCCAGATCGACGGTTCGTCGACCGTGTACCCGGTGTCGGAAGCGGCGGCCGCAGCGTTTCAACAGCAGACGCAAGGCCGTGTGCGCGTCGCCGTGGGCGAGTCAGGCACCGGCGGGGGCTTCCGCAAGTTCTGCCGCGGTGAAATTCACATCTCTGACGCCTCGCGCCCGATTTCCGCGAGTGAAATGGCCGCTTGCCGCAGCGCCGGCATCCAATACGTCGAAATTCCGATTGCGTTCGATGCGCTGACGGTCGTGGCCAATGCCGGCAATCCGGTGCGTTCAATGACAGTTGCGCAGTTGCGCCGCATCTGGGAGCCCGGCGCTCAAGGGCAGATCACCCGCTGGAATCAGGTCGATCCCTCCTGGCCGGACCAGCCCCTCGTGCTGTTTGCGCCAGGGGCGGCCTCGGGCACATTCGAATACTTCACTGAAGCTGTGAACGGCCGCGCCCGCCAGTCGCGTACCGACTTCACACCTTCGGAAGATGACAACGTGCTGGTGCAGGGCGTCGCAAACAATGCAGGCGGTCTCTCGTACTTCGGGCTTGCCTATTATCTGGAGAACCGTGGACGTCTGAACGCGCTGGCGATCGACAGCGGGAATGGGCCGGTGGAGCCGAGTGCGGCGAACGTGGAAAACGGGACCTATACCCCGCTGTCGCGTCCCATTTTCATCTACGTCAACGCTACGGCGTTGCGCCGCCCGCAGGTGCAGCAGTTCGTGCAGTACTACGTCAACAACGCGGCGCGTCTTGCGCGGTCGGTGGGCTATATCCCACTGCCAGCGAGCGCCTATCAGGCATATCTCCAGCGCGTGCAGAACCGCACCCAAGGAACGGCGTATGGCGGCCGCCAGGCGATCGGCGCCACTATCCAGGAGATCATTGCCCGCCCTTTGGTGGTTGAACCGGTTCAGCAATAGAGCCGGGGGCGGGAGGCCCGATCCGGCGCCTCCCGCCGCCGCGCAGTCCACCAGGCCGAAGCCTGCAGGGTCATTTGCGCATACAAGGGCTGCTGTCGCCCGGGGCCCTCGATGTCAAACTGTCACAAAACTGCAGTAGAGCGCGGCCAGAGCGTCCCTGAGCGAGTCGGCCAGGGGCGCTTGGCAACAGGGTTCAGGGATGGAACGCGACTTCACCAGGACGAGAGCGCGCTGGGGCGAGCGGGCCATGGAAGTGGTGCTGTTCGCCGCCGCCGCCGCCGCCGTGGCCGTCGTACTTGGCATCATCTACGTCGTCCTCTCAGAGTCGCTGAAGTTCTTCGCCCAGGTCTCGGTCGTCGAATTCCTGACGTCGACGACCTGGACGCCGCTGTTCGAC
>CAZHWA010000335.1:0-3429 GCA_964536175.1 uncultured Terricaulis sp.
TCCGCTCAGGGCATGCGCCGCCTCAACCTCTTTCGACTGCATTGATTTGAACTGCTGCGCCGATTGGGGCGCAGCCGGCGGCGGAGCTGCTTGTGCAGTCGCTGGCGGCGGCACAGGATTGTGCGGCCCAAGATGTGCGTCCGGTGACGTTGCGCGCGCAGGCGCGTGCGGTACGGGCGTAGTCGTCATCTGCGTGGGCGCATCGTGCGGCGCAGGCCTTGACGCAGCTGTCTGGCGCGAGCCCGTCGGCATGGTGCGCGACGCACTGGCGTTGTGCTCGACCGCCGCCGCCGATATGGCGTCCTGGGCTATAGCCGCTTTCGTGGGCGTGTTCGCGATGGTTGGCGCCGGTCGCGCCGCTTCTGTCGGCGAGGGTGTTAGCGGCGCCGTCGCAGCGTTTGTCGGCGCGGTTCTTGCCGAAGTGTCGGCCGCTGAGCCAAACATCGGCGGTCTTGCTGAAGTGTCGGCCGCTGCGCCGAGCATCTGCAGCGGCGCCGACTTGGCGCTCGCCGCGATGGGTGTCGGCCTTGCCGCATGTGAACGCGGCGCCTCAACAGGCGTTGTCGCTGCCGGCGTTTGGGCAGGTTGCGACATCGCGGGCTGCGCAGATCGCGGCTGCTCAGCGGCCAGCTGCGCCAGCATCGGGGAAGCAGACTGCGGCGCGTGCTGAGATTGCGCTGGTAGCGGAGTGGGGTCAGCGACGGGCGATCCACCGGTATGTCGCTCGCCGCCGGCATTGTTCGCCTGCGCCGCTTGTTGAGGGTGCGTCGGCAGGCCTTGGCTCTCCTGCGTCGCCGCTTCCAGATGATCTTCGAAGCTGGGCCCGGCGTCGGCGGACAAAGCGTGCGCGTGCGTTGGCCGCTGCGTTGGCCCCATCACATCGAGTACGGCGTCTGCCGCGAAGTCCATACGTCCCCCTGATCACCCCCGCTTGCCCCGGGCGTGTCAGAGCGACGCCAGCAAACGCCGGGCCATCGCGCTAACCAAGCAAAACGCAAACAAAACAAATACATAGCCGCGAGAAATTGGTCGATCCCCCGGCAAATGTAGCCATTTACCCGGCAGCTTCTGCCGATCTGTTCACCATGGCCCCGGCTTTGCGAGGGAAACCCGACAAGGCGCGGGGGCGAGCCTTGCAAACCCCCAGGTAGGCCGGAGGAAACTGTGCTGCATCAAGCACTTGCACCGTCGCGCGCACGGAGGCGCCGCACGCGCCTGGCCCGGCAAAAAACGCCGGGCGCTCGGTGCTTTCTGCCGGGGGAGGTGTCATGAGCGGCCTCTCTTCCGTTCTTCTTTCCGGCCTCTCGGGGCTGCGCGCCGCACAAACGGCGATGGGCGTGACCTCCAACAACATCGCCAACGCCAACACGCCCGGTTATGTGCGCACCGACATCACGCTTCTTCCGCGCACACAGCTCGGAGTGGGAGGCGGAGTCGAGATCGGCGGCGTTCGTCGCGCCGCGGACCGCTTTCTCGCCACCGCCAGCTATATCGCGGCGGCGGCGCGCGGCGCAGAGTCTGTGCGCGCCGATTTGCTTGCGCGCGCGCAATCTAATTTCGGAGACCCCGCCAGCAACACATCCATGTTCGCGTTGCTGGATGATTTCTGGTCGACGCTGACCGAACTCAATGTCGATCCTTCTTCTACTCTGCGCCGCGTTGATGCGGTGTCGACTCTGCAGTCCATGTTCACCGAGATTCACCGCATCGGTGAGTCGCTGCAGGATCTGATCGCCGAGGCGGACCAGAGGATCTCCGATTCCGTGTCGGAGGCGCAAAGCCTGATCGACCGCATCGCGGCGCTCAACGATGAGATTCGGCTCAACCGGCGCACCGGAGCCGACGCCAGCTCGGCGGAGAATGCGCAGTCGGCTTTGATCGACGAACTCAGCGTCTTGCTCGATGTACGCGTGTCGCCCGTGCCGGAAGGGGGCGTGCACGTGCGCACCAGCGGCGGGGCGCTTCTGGTTGGCGTCACAGCTGCGCAGCTCGGTTACACCCCGAACTCTGCGCCATTCGCCACGCACAGCACCATCACGATCAACGAACATCTCGGTACGCAAGCCAATCTCGAGCCGTTCCTGCTGGGCGGCGAGCTGAAGGGCCTACTTCAGCTGCGCGATCACGATCTCGCCGATCTCAGCGAGGCGCTCGGCGGTTTTGCCGCGGCGCTTGGCGATGCACTCAACGCGGTGCACAACGAGAACGCCTCATCGCCAGCTCTCAGCACGCTAACAGGGCGCCAGACCGGACTGCTCGGCACGGATGCGATCGGCTTTACCGGCAACGCCATTGTTGCGGTCACCGACGCTTCCGGAAATCTTCGCGAGCGTCTCAGCATAGATTTTGACGCGCAGACCATCACCGCTGAGGCGCCCGCCGGCGTATTCAGCTTCGCCGGCGGCACGATCGACGCGTTCACCGCTGCGCTCAATTCGGCGCTCGCGGCGACGACGCCGCCTGGCGCCGCCGCATTCGACGAGGGCGTGCTGACGCTAAATGTCGGCAATGGCGGCGGGCTGGTAGTGCAACAGGATTCCGCCGACCCAAGCGCGCGCGCCAGCCGCGGTTTTTCGCACTTTTTCGGCCTCAACGATCTGGTTGCCCGGCCGACCCCGCTGTTTTTCGAAAGCGGCGTGCAGGGCAGCGATCTCCACGGTCTGCAAGCGGGCGGCGAGATTACCTATCACGTGCGCGACTCCTTCGGCCGCTTCATCGGCGAACGGACCATCTCCATCTCCGGCGCACTAGCCGGCGCCGGCAGCGATTGGGACGATCTCCTCGCCGCGCTGAACGCCACCGGCACGGGGCTTGGGGAGTTCGGCGTCTTCGCCATAGATGCGGCCACCGGACGAATCGCGTTCGCCAACAACCCCGCTTTTGAGATCACGCTGGTCGCTGACTCCACGCAACGCGGCGCGACCGGTGTGTCGTTCTCGGCCCTGCACGGATTATCCAGCGCCTCCACAGCCGCGCGCGGCCTGGAGATCGATGTGGACGCATCCATCGCCGCCGACCCGGGTCTGCTGGCGGTCGGTCGCCCCGACCTTGCGTCCGCACTTGGCGCGCGCATCATCGAAGCGGGAGACAATCGCGGTGCGGCTGCGCTTGTAGCCGCGCGGGATACGGTGCGCAGTTTCCCGGCTGCCGGCGTACTGACAGCGCAATCGGCGACCTTGCTGACCTATGCAGCACGCCTAGGCGGCGAAGCCGGCCGGCTCGCCGCCGATGCGCAGCGCGCCGCCAAAGGCGCTGAAGCGGTTGCGTCCGCCGCGAACGATCGGCGTGCACAAATCGAAGGTGTCAGTCTCGACGACGAACTTCTGAAGATGACGACGTATCAGAATGCCTATGCCGCCGCTGCGCGGGTAATCCAGGCCGCCACCGACATGCTCGATATCCTCATGGCCATTGGCTATCGCTGATAGG
>CAZHWA010000336.1:0-3423 GCA_964536175.1 uncultured Terricaulis sp.
ACGCTTCGTCGAACTCGACGGCCCCGATCATCTGATCTGGACCGGGTCCGTGGACGATGTCGTAGGCGAGATCGCGTCATCGTGCTCGGCGAGCGCGCCGCCGCGCGGTGGAGACGGTGCTCGCGACCATCCTCTGCACCGACATCGTCGACTCCACGGCTAAGGCCGCCGAACTCGGCGATGCGGCGTGGATGGCGCTGATGCATCGTCATGACCGTACCGCCCGCGCCATTTTCCGCGAGCAGCGCGGGGTGGAGATCAACACCACCGGCGACGGCTTTCTCGTCGCATTCGACAGTCCTGGTCGTGCGGTTCAGGCGGCGCATCGCCTCGCCGCTGCCGCTGCGGCGCTCGGACTTTCGATCCGCTCCGGTTTGCATGTCGGCGAATGTGTGCGCAGCGCCGGATCGGTGCCTTCCGGCGTGGCGTTGAATGTCGCTGTCCGTATCGCTGCTCTTGCAGGCGGCGGGGAGGTGCTGACGTCGCAGACTGTGCGCGACCTGACGGTCGGCGGCGGCCTCGTGTTCGAAGAGCGCGGCGAGCATGCCTTGAAGGGCGTGCCGGGCCCGGGCGCGCGGCGCAGACGCGCCACGCGCCCGGGCCCGGGCGGTTAGCGCGCCAGCGCCGGCTGTTTCAGCCGCGCGATCCAGTCGGCGAAGCGGTCGGCCCACCCCTCCAGCAGTTTGCGCAGCTCGGCGTCGGCGACCTCCCCCTCGACGATCTGGCCGTCCTTGAAGCTGAGATAGATTTCCGGCTGAGCCATCAGGTGCACGTCGATGGCGGTGGCGACGCTGCGCAGCTGCGATTGCGCCGCCGCGGTGCCGACCGCGCCGAGTGTCATGCCAACGATGGCGCCCGGCTTGCCGGCCCAGGAATTCTTCCCCCACGGGCGCGAACCCCATTCGACGGCGTTCTTGAGCGCGCTGCTGAAGGAGCGGTTAAACTCCGGAGTCACGAACAGCACCGCGTCCGCGCCTTCGATCCGGCGCTTCAGCCGCTGTGCAGGGGCCGGCAGGTCGACCTCAAGGTCCTGGTTGTAGAGCGGCAGGTCCGCGATCTCGACCAGATCGAACTCCAGCTTCGGGCGCACCAACCGGCCCAGGGCCTCGGCGAATTGGCGGTTGACGGAGTCCCGGCGGAGGCTGCCGACGATCACGGCGACTTTGGCGGTCATCTTCTTTCCCCTGGTAACGGATGGTAACCAGGGCTATATGAGTGACCATGAGACCCTTGCAAGAACGCACTTCGCTGTCTCCAAGTGACACCGGAGTGACCGCCAAAGCCCACGATGCGCAGTCGGCCGACTGCCGGGCCGTCAGCGCCATCCTTCAACGCATCGGCGACAAATGGAGCGTGCTCATCATCAGCCGGCTCGGCGATGGGCCTCGAAGATTCAATGAAATCAAACGAATGATTGGCGGCATCTCGCAGCGCATGCTGACCCTGACGCTCCGCAACCTGGAGCGGGACGGTCTTGTGAAGCGAACCGTCACTGCGACGGTCCCGACGCGCGTGGATTACGAACTCACCGAACTCGGCCGCGACCTCCTGAACCCAGTGAGCGCGCTCAGCGCCTGGGCGATTCAGCACACCTCTTGTATTGAGGCCGCGCGCGCCCGATTTGACGGAGCCGAGGCGGCGCAATCGCCGCAACCAGGTCGCCTTTCGGCCGGTTGACGCGGCATTTCGCCCCGCTATAACCGCCGCTTCGCGAACACCCGAGCGCGATGTCCCCGGACCCAGGTGGGCCCGGCGGCGTCGCGTCAATTGCGTTTGGAGCAGTCATGGCCCGCATCGCCGGCGTCAACATTCCGACCCAAAAGCGCGTTGTGATCGCGCTTCAGTACATCCACGGCATCGGTCCGAGCATCGCCAAAGAGATTTGCGAGAACGTGGCCATCGCCGACCATCGCCGCGTCGGCGAGTTGACGGACGCCGAAGTCCTGCAGCTGCGCGAGGCGATCGACAAGGACTATACCGTCGAAGGCGATCTGCGTCGTGAGACAGCGACCAACGTCAAGCGCCTCATGGATCTCGGCTGTTATCGCGGGCTGCGTCACCGCCGCGGCCTGCCGGTGCGCGGACAGCGCACGCACACCAATGCACGCACACGCAAAGGTCCCGCCAAGCCGATCGCCGGCAAGAAGCAAGCAACGAAGAAATAAGGACACGCCGCGATGGCTAAGGAATCCACCCGCGTTAAGAAGCGCGAGCGCAAGAACATCGTCACTGGCGTCGCGCACGTGAACGCATCGTTCAACAACACGATGATCACCATCGCCGACGCCCAAGGCAATACCATCTCGTGGTCGAGCGCCGGCACGATGGGCTTCAAAGGCTCGCGCAAGTCGACCCCGTACGCCGCCCAGGTCGCTGCCGAAGATGCCGGCCGCAAGGCGATGGAACACGGTATGCGCACACTGGAAGTGAATGTGTCCGGGCCAGGCTCAGGGCGCGAAAGCGCACTGCGCGCCTTGCAGGCGGTCGGCTTCACCGTGACGTCGATCCGCGACGTTACGCCCATCCCGCACAATGGCTGCCGGCCGCCGAAGCGCCGGAGAGTTTGAGCTACTAGGGCGTAGTCACGGTAGGCAGCCGACAAGCCGCAACACAGCTACTCAGCTACTCAGACCTTTCCTGGCTAATGAGCATCGATTACTGACCGAGTTGCATATGATGTCGATTGAAAAGAACTGGCTTGAACTGATTCGGCCCAAGAAGCCGATCATCGAGCACGCCTACGATCCCAATAAGCGGGCCACCATGGTTGCGGAACCGCTCGAACGCGGCTTTGGCCTGACGCTCGGCAACGCGTTGCGCCGCGTGCTGTTGTCCTCGCTGCAAGGCGCGGCGATTACATCGGTGCAGATCGACGGCGTCGTGCACGAGTTCAGCTCGATCCCGGGCGTACGCGAGGACGTCACGGACATCGTCTTGAATCTCAAGCAGGTCGCTATCCGCATGCGCGGCGAAGGGCCCAAGCGCGTGATGCTGACCAAGGCAGGTCCCGGCGAAGTAAAGGCAGGCGACATTCAGACAGTCTCCGACATGGAGATCCTCAACCCCGAGCACGTCATCTGTACATTGGACGACGGCGCCTCGATCCGCATGGAGCTGACGGTGAACACCGGCAAGGGTTACGTCCCCGCCGAGCAGAACCGGCCGGACGACGCCCCCATCGGCCTCATCGCCATCGACTCGATCTACTCGCCGGTGCGCCGCGTTGCCTATCGCGTGGAGAATACGCGAGAAGGCCAGGTACTGGACTACGATAAGCTGATCATCGAGGTGGAAACAAACGGCGCTGTGCGGCCGGAAGATGCGATCGCCTACGCCGCGCGCATCCTTCAGGACCAGCTGCAAGTGTTCATCACCTTCGAGGAGCCGAAGGCGAAGAAGGAAGGCGCGGAAAAGCCCGATCTG
>CAZHWA010000337.1:0-3416 GCA_964536175.1 uncultured Terricaulis sp.
CGGGCGCTTGCGCGTCTGCACGGCGGCACGCTGAGCTTTCACGATGCGCCGGGTGGCGGGGCGCTGGTGCGGGTGACGCTGCCAATGGAAGCGTCAGTAGGCAGTAGTGCGTAGCAAACGTTCGCTACTGACTACTGACCTCTACTCAGCGCAACGCGAGGAAGGCGCGGGCGGCCGCGATGTCGCCGACTTCGACATAAAGCCGCTCTACGGCGCGCCCGCTGTGCAGGTGCAGCTCGACGGATTCACGCGGATCGAGCTGCAGCATCGCGGCAAACGCGGTGTCGGGGAAGCTGAACACAGCCTGGCTGCGCCCGCCGTCGAGGCGTTCGATGGCGCGCGCAGACGGGATCGTCGCCGTTGCGCCGGGCGGCGGGGCGCCTGCTTCGATGCCGTAGGCGACGCGCTGCGGCAAAGCGATGTCGCGCGCCGGCGCGCGTGCAGGATCGCGCAGCGCCATCTGCACCGACCGCGGCGCCGTCTCGTTGCGATCGAGTGCAAGGATCAGAACCAGGCGCTGCTGCGCGCCAGTTTGGCGCACGCCGAACACGGCCGCCCGCGGCGCGTCGATGGCTTGGCTTAGCCGCCAGCCCTCGCGTGCGCCGCGGCGCGCCAGCCAGGCGCGCTCCCAACCGGGAAACTCCATGTAGCCGCGGGCCAGCCACGGCGCGAAGGCGCTGCGCGCGTCCGCCGCCGATTGCAGCGTACGCGCATCGTTGCAGGCGCGCGCAGCCGCAGCCTGCGCCACGCTCTGTTCGAGCGCGCGCAGCTGCGCCCCGGTCCAGCCGGCGCGCAGGAGAGCGCCGCGCGCCTGTAGGGCGCCGACACTGAGAGCGGCGCGAATGTCGGGCGCGAGCAGATGGCAGCGCGCGTCGGTTTCGATGAGGCCGCGCCGTTCCACAAAGGCTTCGCGCGCATCGGGGCTTTCGCTCGCCTGCGCGGCTGCGGCGAAACAGGCGCTGAGGGCGGCGGCGAGGAAGTGGAGGCGCATGGGCGCGTTAGAAGCTAGACTGGCAGGGTTGCATCCGGGTGAACGCGGCATGGTCGAGTTGAAAACCGAGGTCTGGGCCAGCGCCCTGATCCGCCGCGCCGCGATCGCCGGCGCGTTCGCCGCCGTGGCGCGCAAGGGCGACCGGGACGCCGGGGCGGTGCTGGTCAAAGTCGCAAGCTTGGACGGACGGGCCCGGCTTTATGCGCCGGCCCGCGACGGGGAAGGCGAGCGCATCTGGCTGGACTTGTCGTCCGGTGCGCTGGGCGAGCGCGAAGCGGACGTGGACGATTACGTCGAAAAACGCGCGCGCACCGATCCCGACCTCTGGGTGATCGAGGTCGAAGACAAGCACGGCCGGCACTTTCTGCTGGAGCCGGTGGATTCGCCTTAGACGCCGGACCCCAGTGTCGCACGCGGCGCTCTCGCTTCTTGCGCCGGAGCCCGGTACGACCCGCCGCTGAATCTGCTGACACTCCACACCGACGCCCCACACAATGTCCGACCCCGCCGCCCAGGCCGCGCAAGATTCCCATTCTCCCGCTGCGCAAGCTCAGCGGCGGCGCACGTTCGCGATCATTTCGCATCCGGACGCCGGCAAGACGACGCTGACCGAGTCGCTGCTGCTGGCGGGCGGGGCGATCCATCTGGCCGGGGTGGTGGCGGCGCGCGGGGCGGCGCGCCGCACCAAATCGGACTGGATGAAGATCGAGCGCGAGCGCGGGATTTCCGTCTCGGCCTCGGTGATGACGTTCGAGCACGCGGGGCTTGTGTTCAATCTGCTCGATACGCCGGGCCACGAAGACTTTTCCGAAGACACCTACCGCACGCTGACGGCGGCGGACTCGGCGGTGATGGTGCTGGACGCGGCCAAGGGCATCGAGCCGCAGACGCTGAAGCTGTTCGAAGTGTGCCGCCTGCGCGACATCCCGATCACGACGTTCATCAACAAGATGGACCGCGAAGCGCAGGACCCGTTCGCGCTGCTCGACGAGATCCACTCCAAGCTGGCGATGGACACCGCGCCGATGTTCTGGCCCGCAGGATCGGGCCAGCGCTTCCGTGGCATGCTCGATCTCAACCGCGACGAATTCCTGCCGTATCGGCGCCCGAGCGCCGACGACCCGGCCTTGCGGCCGGCCGAGCGGCATGGCGTGCACAGCGCCCCGTTCCTGGCCGAACTTTCCGATGTCGAGCGCGCCGAATTGCTGGAGACGGCCGAGCTGGCGCGCGAAGGCTTGCCGAAGTTCGACCTCGCCGCCTTTCGCGAAGGGCATCTGACGCCGGTCTATTTCGGCTCGGCGCTGCGCCGGTTCGGCGTGCTGGAATTGCTGGCGGGTTTGGCCGCGCATGCGCCGGCGCCGAGCGCGCAACGGGCGCATGTGAAAGGGATCGAAACCGAGGTCGAGCCGGGACGCAAGGACGTCAGTGGGTTTGTGTTCAAGATCCAGGCGAACATGGATCCCAAGCACCGCGACCGCGTCGGCTTCTTTCGCATCTGCTCGGGACGCTTTCAGCGCGGCATGACGCTGAAGACTGCCGCGGGCAAAGGGTTCAATGTGCACAACCCGTTGATGTTCATGGCCCAGGAACGCGAGATTGCCGACGAGGCGTTTCCGGGCGACGTGATCGGCATCCCGAGCCATGGCGGCCTGCGCGTAGGGGATTCGCTTTCGGAAAGCGGCGAGGTCGTGTTCTCCGGCATTCCGAACTTCGCGCCGGAAATCCTCAAGCGCGTGCGGGTGAAGGATCCGCTGAAGCAGAAGCATCTCAGGAAAGCGCTGGAGTCGCTCGGCGAAGAGGGCGTGAGCCAAGTGTTCAAACCGGTGCAGGGCGGCGATCTGGTGGTCGGCGCGGTGGGCGCGCTGCAGTTCGATGTGTTGGACGAGCGCATGAAGGCCGAATACGGGCTCGACGTGATCTTCGAGCCATCGCCTTATCAGGCCGCGCGCTGGGTGAGCGCCGAAACCCGCGCCGATCTGGATGCCTTTATCGAGCGGTCGAAGGCGCAGATGGCCGAAGATGTCGACGGCGCGCCGGTGTTTCTGGGCAAGAGCGCCTGGGAGATCGGCTATGTCGAGGAGAAGAACCCCCGCGTGCGCTTCGCCGCAGCCAAGGAGCGGACGGGGTTGTCTTGACATTGTCGGGCAAAGGTTTGGACTGCCTCAATGGCGCGAACGTCCGCCCGGCGATCCGAGAAACTCGATTTGCGCCTCACGGCCGAGGCGAAACGGACGCTGAATGCCGCCGCGGCCGCCGCGCAGCGTTCGGTGAGTGAGTTCTGCCGCTCAAAGAGGTGAAGGCGGCGATTGCGTAGGCGCAGATGCCGAAGATGTCGCCGGCGCGCCGGTGTTTCCGGGCAAGAGCGCCTGGGAGATCGGCTATGTCGAGGAGAAGAGGCGGCGGCAAGCGGGGCTATGGCGCTGCT
>CAZHWA010000338.1:0-3408 GCA_964536175.1 uncultured Terricaulis sp.
TGTGCTGGTTTCGATCGGCGCGGCCGCAGCGATTTCGATGCCGGCGTCGCCTGCGCCCAACTCTTTGAACTTGCGCGCCTGCGGCATAACGCGGCTTTCCACCGAGCCCACCAGCTCGTTGTAGCTCTTCACCGAGCGCTCGATGGCGTCGCCGACCTTGCCCATGCGGTCGGCCATCACGGCCATACGACGATAGAGTTCGCGGCCAAGCTCAGCGATTTCCTGCGCGTTCTTGGCGCTTTGCTCCTGGCGCCAGCCATAGGCGACGGATTTCGCCAACGCCACCATGGTCGAAGGCGTGGTGATAATCACTTTGGACGCGAATGCATCGTCGAACAGGTCCGGATCGCGTTCGGCCGCGGCGGCGAGGAAGTTTTCGCCAGGCACGAACAGGACAACGAAATCGGCCGTATCTGGGACGTGCTTCCAATAGTCCTTAGAGGCGAGGCTCTTGACGTGCCCGCGCAGCTCCTGCGCATGCTTTTTCAGGTGCGTCTCGCGCGCGGCGTCGTCGCCGGCGTCCATGGCGTCGAGATAGCCCGACAGCGCCACTTTGGAATCAACGACAATGCAGCGCCCGCCCGGCAGGTTGATGATGACGTCGGGCCGGAGCCGCGCACCTTCGCCATCGGTCGTTGTGGTCTGTTCATCGAAATCGACATGAGGCGCCAGCCCGGAGAGTTCGAGCACGTTGCGCAGCGTCTGCTCGCCCCAACGCCCGCGCATTTTCGGCGATGCGCGCAGGGCCGTGAGCAATTGCTGCGTGGTCTTGTTGGTGGAGCCGACAGCATCCATGATCTGGCGCACCTGTTCGCCCATGGCCGACTTGTCCTGCAGACGCGCCTTCTCCAGTGCTTCGACATTGGCGGCGAGTTTGGCGAGCGCCTCCTGGGCGGGGGTCAGCACCTCCTTGACGCTGCCCTGCGCCGATTGCCGGTGCCGCTCGAACGTTTCGTTGGCGAGCGCCATGAAGCTTTGCTGGGAGGCCTGCAACGCCTTGGTGGCGATTTCCACAAAGCGCGCTTCTTCGGACTCGGAGCGGGCGCCCGTGGCCGCCTTGGCGGCCGCCAGGCCCGCCGTCAGCTGCACGTTCTCGCGGCGGACTGTCTCCAGCTCCGCGCGCAGCCGGTCGCGCTCGGTCCGGATAGGGTCGACGCCTGCCGAGCGGTAGGCGAACCAAGCGGCGGCGGCCATCGCCGCCACAGCAAGCACAAGCAGAATCGATTCGATCATTTCGGGAGCCTAGCAGACGCCGGTCCCGACCCCATGCCCCCGCATTATCGGATGATCTGGCGCATGGCGGAAGCCCCCGATGAGGCGTAAATTCAGCAGATGGACGCCTTCGACCTGCTTATTCCCCTCGCGCTCGGGGTGGTTTTCGTCATCCTGTGCTTCGGCATCTATGCGATGTTTCGCGGCGGCGATTTCGGGCGCTCCTGGTCGAACAAGGCAATGCGCATGCGCGTGGTGGCCCAGTTCGTCGCGATCTTGATCCTGATCGCCGCACTCTGGGCGAAGCAGCAATACGGTTGAGATGGTCCGCATCGACAAAATCGTCACCAAAGCCGGCGACAAGGGCAAGACGCGCCTTTCGACCGGTCAACCCGTGTCCAAAGCCAGCGCACGCGTCGCCGCCTACGGCGCGGTCGACGAAGCCAATTCGGCCATCGGCGTGGCGCGGCTCTACACGACGGCCGATCCTGTGCTCGATCCAATCTTGGAGCGCGCGCAGAACGACCTGTTCGATCTGGGCGCCGATCTGGCCACGCCGCATTCCCCGGCGCCGAAGTTCGAGGCGTTGCGCTTGCAGGAAAGCCAGGCGCTGCGGCTGGAAACGGAGATTGAGCAGTTGAACGAAGGGCTGGCGCCGCTCAATTCCTTCATCCTGCCGGGAGGCTCGCCGGCGGCGGCGCACCTGCATCTCGCACGCGCGATGGCGCGCCGGGCCGAGCGGGCGATCGTCGCGTTGGCCGACGAGGAGGAGATTTCGCCTGAAGCGATCAAGTTCGCCAACCGGCTGTCGGACCTGCTGTTCGTCGCGGCCCGCTGGGCCAACGATCAAGGCAAAGCCGACCTGCTCTGGAAGCCAGGCGCGAACCGGTGACCGAGGGTATAAGCCCCCGCGGCAGCGTGCATCATGTCGATCTGAGCGTGCGCAATCCCTATGCCGCGCTGCCATTTTACGAAGCCGTTTTGGGCTTCATGGGCTACAGGCGCGTTATTCCGAATGGCGACGACAGGACGCCCGCCCCGCCGCCGTCGCCAGGCGATACCTCCTACGAATTCAATATCCCTGCCTCGGCCGGCGGTTATCACGTCTCGATCGGGCTTGTGCGCGCGCGCGCCGATGCGCCGGAGCATAACCGGTTCAATCCGGGGCTGCACCACCTCGCATTCCGCGCCGAGAGCCGCGCGGACGTGGACGCACTGCATGCGCACCTGCAGAAGATCGGCGCCAATATCCTCGACGCTCCGGCAGAGTACCCTCAGTACAGCCCCGGCTATTACGCCGTGTTCTTCGCCGATCCGGACGGGCTGAAGCTGGAATTCGTGTTCAAGCCGTAGCACAGCAAAAGGGCTCTCTTGCGAGAGCCCTTCCTACTCGGACCCAGGCTCAATGCTTCTTGCGAAGCTCTTCGCGCGTGTCCTTGTTCTCGTGTTTGCCGCTGTCGACGGTGTCGCGGTTCACGTGCTTGGAATCGCCAAGCTTGCGCTCTTGCGACTTCGGATCGGCGGCCTTCTGCGCCTGCGGCGCGCGATCACGATCGGCCATACGGCTCAATGCCTCGTGTCTTTGTCCGCGCGCCGCACGCCATCCTTGACGTCGCCGATGAAATCGCGCGCCGCGCCTTTGGCTTTGTCCAATTTGCCTTCAGCTTCCAGCTTCTTGTCGTCGGTCATCTTGCCGGCGGCTTCCTTGGCCGAGCCTGAGACTTTGTCGGCAGCGCCTTTGACATGTTGTTTGTCCATGATGACCTCCTCGGGTTGCGTGCCACGGCAACGCGAGGAGTTCTGGCAGAGTTCCGCCGCCGTGACGGACTGAACCACCACTCCGCCGTGAACTAGGCGATGTATTGTGCGCCGTTCACGGTCATGGTCGCGCCAGTGATGAAGGCCGCCTCATCGGAAGCGAGATAGGCGACCATCGAGGCGATCTCTTCGGCTTTGCCGAGGCGGCCGAGCGGAATTGTGCCGATGATCTTCTTCAACACTTCTTCCGGCACGGCCGCGACCATATCGGTGTCGATGTAGCCGGGCGCGACGCAATTCACGGTGACGCCTTTCATGGCGCCTTCCTGCGCCAGCGCTTTGGTGAAGCCGATCATCCCGGCTTTCGCGGCGGAGTAATTCACCTGCCCGGCCTGGCCCTTCTGGCCGTTGATCGAACTGATGTTGACGATACGGCCG
>CAZHWA010000339.1:0-3371 GCA_964536175.1 uncultured Terricaulis sp.
AGCCGCGTTCGGCTGAAGACAAGGAATTCCGCCCGATGGAAACGATCAAGGTGCGTCAGCAATTGCCGGCGGGCTGGGGCGGCGTCGGCGGCGCGCCGCATGCTTTCCTGCCGAGAGCGGGGCGGCGGCTCAGTCTTACCGGCGTAGTCGATGCGGGCGATGATGCGAAGCGCACCAAGCGGCTGCGCCGGGCGCTGAGGCGCAAGCGGTCCCCCGGCGCGGAGATCGGCGAACGGGCACACTTGCGCGCGCGCTACGCGGCGCTGGTCGCCGCGATCAAACGCAATTTCCACGCCTTCGCAGAGAACGAAGCGCCAGAGGCGTGGCTCGATCTGCTGGCGCGTTTTGGCTTGCCTGAAGCCGTACACGATTCCATTCTAAGCGCCGTAAAAGAGAGCGGCGCCGAGGGGGCGGAAGCGTGCGCGTTGATCGCGCTTGCGATCAAGCATCATCTGGGCGTCGACCTGCCGGCCGACCACGCGCGCGGCGTGGTTGCCTGGAACGCCATAGGCGCCGAGGCGCGCGAGGCGGTGGCGCGAAGCTGGGGGATATTGAGTGAGCCAAGTGAACAACGATCAGGATAGCGAATCTACCCTCTCTCGAAAAATCAGCGAAGCAAAAGCACAATTAGCCGCGATCGAGAACGAATGCGCTCGTCTTGCTAAATGGAGCAAGCGCTTTTCCGCGGCAGCTCAGGCGCATAAGCATTCTGACAAAATCTGGCGAGAGTTCTCCTCGGTGTACGACCGGAAGATTCAAGCAATGGACGATCCTAAAAAGGCTGTCTCCGAAAGATTGACACTTCTCCAGTGCAAGGACGCAGCCGACAGGCGGCGTAGAGTTATCAATCTCGGAGAATAAGTTGGATGAAACGGCTTACCGTTCTTCTTGTCGTCACTGTCGCCGCAGCTGCAATCTGCGCCGCGCTGCTCTATCTTGCCTGGGACGCCGAAGCGATGCCTGGGCTAACGCATCGAGGCCTGCAGCTGCAAATCAACCTAGAAGCGGGCCAAATCCTGTTCGGCCTGCTAGGCGGCGGGGCGCTACTTTGGGCCGCCGACACCTACTGGCGGCGCGACACTGGAAGCCGAGGTCCAGAGGGAGGCCAGGGTGGCTCCCCAAGCGCGCCTCACGGCGGGCCTTTGACCGACGAAGAGCAGCGCGAGTTCCTCGAACTTGAACCCGCCCAGATGTTACTTCGCATCTACGAGCGCCAGAAACGATTGGAAGCGCTAATCCGCGCACGCAGGCTGCCATGAGGTCATTGGAATGAGCGGCGCATGATCGTTCAGAGCACACTCATGCTTTCAGTGGAGCTTAAGCGCTGCGCGCTTAGGGCAACTCGAGCCGCAGCGGTCATTTGCATCTGTCTCGCTCTGGCGGCATGTGGGCAAAGCCGCGAGCGCGCGCCAACCGCAGAATTCATAGACGATACTGGCGTCTACAATTCGAGCTTTCGCGCTCTGGCGATGGTCAGTCTGCGTCACTTCGTCGACGAAACAGGGATGAGCGCCTATCTTCGCGCGCTGCCAGACGCTGAGAGCTACACCGAGCTCGTCGAACAGGCACAGGCTCAGCTGGACGCGCATACTTCGGAACCCGCGTTCCATATATTTTTCTCTCGCGATCCCGGAATCGTCTTCGTGCTCGTGTCCGGACAAGACCCCCGATATTCTTGGGCGTTAACGGATCTTGGCATTCGCGGCGGCGACTGGTATCGCGCGCTACAGGTTCGATCCATTGATGATCCACTCCGCGGCGTGATCGGCGTTTTGAGTGAGCTTCGCACACGCTCGACAAGTTTTGCCCCTCCCGGCGAGTCGCGCCCCTGGTCCGCAGAGGGAGCCGCATGGTTGCTTCGTGACTCTGTCACACAGGAACTCTGGTTTGCCTCGCCCGCGATCCTTGAGCATCGGGTCTCTCCGAATCCACTCAACGCTCCTATCTATTGGGCCTTTGCGGCGCTCGAAATCCCGCTACAAGATCACCCCTTTCTGCTCTCGGTGAGCTTGTCGATTGTCGCCACCTCTTATCTCTTGCTCTTACTGACACCTGCTTGGTTCTTACGCCAACTACCGCCGAGGCGTTTCGGCACGAGCGATGTTATGGCGTGGTCGCTCCCGAAACTGGCCGGCCTATTCCTGCTCCGTACAACGCCTTGGTTGTGGGCAGGTCTTGTGTACGTCGCGGTCTTGCCCAGCATTCTGCAGGTGATCGGCGCCATCGACTACTACGGTTTGGAACAGACTCTCGTCATTCGCGAGATGGCGGGCCAAAGCTCATTGGGTCAAACTCTAGTAGCGGCATCGATCCACGAGCGTCTTGAACCCTCGTGGCTAACGACGGTACTTGTCGTCGCGTTCGCCTCATTTGCAGTTTTACGCCTCACGCTTAATGAACACATTCGCTACAACTCGCTCTACGATCTCGATGAAGAGGGAGTTCAGGCGTTTTGGAGAAGCATGGCTTCTGAGTATGGGGCGCGCACTCTCCCCAGTCCCTTCATCGCGCTGTTTCGGCACGCTCTGTTCGTGCCGGTATGGTGGCTAGCCCCTGCCAATCTGGCAAAAGCGCGAGCGTTAAGGGCGCTCTGGGAGCATGCGAGTAGCCTTGTCTTTCTTATTATCGCAATCCTTCTTGGGACTTTCTACCTCGGTCCAGCGCTTTCGACATTAATGCTGGTCTCTGCAACACTCCTGGCTGCCTCGATGTTCTTTTTGGACCTGGGCGCCGCGCTGCGTTTCGAAAGGCAAGCGCACTTTGTGCGCTGGGTGAAGACCTGGTGACACTCCTGATTCCAAGGTGCCTCGTTCCAGTCGCGCGTGTCCACGCCGCAGGCTCGCGAACGCAATCTTACCGTGGGGCGGGCCGTGAAGGTCCCACCCAGGCAGACGCCGCTTGCCGGCGATAACAGGACAGCCCCGTTGGGCTCATCGCCAGGGGGTTGAGTAGTGGCGCGCCCCAAGACGGTGTCAGGCGCTCGGGGGCCTCCCATTCGCATCAGGCGCAACCGTAGACAACATGGCCCTCGAGCTCAGTGCCGCCGACAAAATCGAGAACAAGAGAATGGCCGGAACCCGACTGTCTCAAGCCGCTCCCGCGGTCAGGCCATCAGGCAAGAATGGGCCAATCATCGCCGACCCGGCACATCCTTACGAATGTCTCGCACCGCGTCCACATCGGACACCGCGCCTCGCGGGATCCGAGATCTGCAAACAATGCTTACGCTTGCGATTGCGGGTTGGCACAGCGGCGCTAAGTCTCTGAAAAATCACAGGCTGAGGTTTGGCAGTTTTTCGCGTAAGCTTTTGATTTCGCGGCGCCCGGCCGATCTCTCCGGGGTCGCCACCTCATCGCTCCGGGGCGGCTTC
>CAZHWA010000340.1:0-3368 GCA_964536175.1 uncultured Terricaulis sp.
CGTGCCGGTGAGCTGGATCGCGCTCGCATTGTTGACGCAGATGTCGATGCCGCCAAAGCGCTCCACCGCCGCATCGACCGCGGCCTTCACGCTCTCCGGTTCGCGTACGTCCACCACCACCGGCAGGGCCTTGCCGCCGGCCTTCTCCACCTCATCGGCGGCGGTATAGATCGTGCCGGGCAGCTTCTTGTGCGGCTCGGCCGTCTTGGCCGCGATCACAATATTGGCGCCGTCGCGGGCGGCCCTGAGGCCGATGGCGAGGCCGATGCCGCGGCTTGCCCCGGTAATGAAAAGCGTTTTTCCGCCCAGGCTCATGGCGGCCCTCCTTACAGATCGGCAGCTTAAGCGGTTCCACCGCGCAATCCACTGCAACCAGTTTTGACGGCTCCGCCGCCCGCGTCCTAAACTGGGGGTAAGAGGGCGACGGCTTTCGGGAGGTAGTTCATGCGCAGATTGGCGCTTGCGGCAGTGCTCGCAGTGATGGGTCTGGCCGGGACGGCTGCGGCCGATCCCTGGGCCGACCCCAACGGCAATTTGGCCTTCGACGCGCCGCGCGGCTGGACCGTGCGGCCCCAGCAGATGACCGGCGGCACGGCGGTGCTGGCTTTCACGCCGCGCAGCGACTGCTTCTTCTTCGGCATTCCCAACTCGGCCTCAGCCGATGCATCGGTCAGCGAAGCGCGGCATACCACCGATCCGCTGCCGCACTCGGCCTGGGTGGCTGCGGTCGAAGGCATTGCCGATTTCGCCGGAGAGGGCGCGCCCAGCGTCACTTCGCAAAACGTCGACACTAGCGGCTTCTGGCCGGTGCAGCGCGCGCAGCTGCAATGGGGTTCGCGCACTATTCATGGCGTCATCGAGGTACGGCCCGGCTATGAACTGCGCGGCTTCTGTTCGGGCGGCGACGCCTCGTTCGACGCAATCCTCAATTCTATCGGCCATCCCAACGACTCGACCTGGCAAGCGCAGGGCGGCGCCGCCGACCAAACCCCTGTCGCCGATCAGACCCCGGCGCCGGCCGAGTAACGCGGTTAACGAAAACTTGCTGTCAATCAGCGTAAATGCTTGGTTATCTTCGCATTTACGCGACCTTCACGACGATGGTTCATCTCCCATGAACCATGCACGGGAGAATCCCTGACACGCTCGCACCGTTCGGGCTCGCTATTGGCGCGGGCGCGCTAGCGCTGATCGCGCCGCCGGCAGCGCTGCTTCTCCTCGCCAGCCTTGGCGCCTGGGTGCTGATGCGTGCGCCGACGCAGCGCATCCACCTCATCTCGTTGGCCGGGCCTGGCTTGGCCGCACTCGTTGTCGGCGCTTTTGTCGGTCTCGCCGGCGCCATCGGCGTCCTGTTTGTCTGGCGGCTGATCGCCGACACGCGCTGGAGCGTTGCCGAAGCGCAACGCCTGGCGCTCGCTGTAGGCCGGCCTGCGGAAGCTTCGTTCAAGTCGCTCACACATGCCTGGGCCACGCCGCTCTACGGCCTTTCACTCGTCGCCTACACCGCCCCGCACACGATCGCCGGCTTGCCGCTCGATCTGCCGCACGTCCCGTACTGGATTCCGATCATCTGCGGCGTCCTCGCTGCAGGCGCCATATTCGATTGGGGACTGCGCCGCGCCGCCGACTGGCGGCTGGGCGAGCTGGCCGCCGCACCCGCACAACACCTGTTGGCCCATCACGGCGTGTTCCTGCTCGCCTACGGCATGACCCTCGACGTCTCCGCCGGCATTGTCGCGCTGATGGCTTGGCGGCTCGCGCATGCAGGCGCACTGCGCCTGCCAGAAATCAGAAGTCAGAAGCCAGAAATCAGAAAACTCAGTCCGAGTGCGAGCGTCTGACTTCTGGCTTCTGGCTTCTGGCTTTTGCTTCTGCCGTCAGCCGAGCTTCACCGCCGTCCCGTACGCCAGTACTTCAGTGGCCTGGCCCTGCCCCGCATCGGTGGTCTCGAAACGGATGCCGATCACCGCATCGGCGCCCAGCGACTGCGCCTGCGCCACCATGCGGTCGAGCGCCTGCTCGCGGCTTTCGGCCAACAGCTTGGTGTATTCGTGGATCTCCCCGCCGATCACCATGCGCAGCCCGGCGACAATGTCGCGGCCGATGAAGCGCGAGCGCACCACGTTGCCGCGCACCAGCCCCAGGTGCTGCGCCACCTGCCGCCCCTGCACGTCAAACGTCGTCGATAGAATCATTCGTCCCTCCGCGATCTGTCTTGTGCCGCAGCGCACGCGCAGGCGTGGATAGACCTCGCCGCCACCCTTGTCGACGATCGCCCGCGAGGCAAACTGGACTGGACCGCCGGCGCCCTCGCCGGCATGCATGCGCCGAGCTGAGCGCCGCACTCTGGGAGATCTACGCACCCGTGTTGCCGGCGAGGACGCCGGCGGTCCGAGCAATCTTGTGCTCGCCAGCAATCGATTCAGCGCTCCACGTCGCGGTAGCGCTTTTCGCTGCTCTCGCCGGTCTGGTCGGCGATCACCTGGATCAGCATCCAGATCGTGCCGATGAGCATGAGCAGCCCCCCCACCGCGCCGGCGATCACCAGCGCAATCGCGGCGATCGCCCCGCCCACCACAACGGCCGGGTCGCCGCCGGTCAGCGCCGCGCCGATCACCGTGCCTACGCCCAGAAACCACGCCAGGAAGGCCAGCCCCGCGCCGATGCAGAACAGCAGGATCGCGTTGGTAGTGCGGCGCTCGGGATTACGCTTGGGTTCAGGCGGGGCCATAACGTGCAACTCCGTCGTCTCCGATATCGCGCCTCACAAGGCCGCGTCCGATCAAACAGTTCAAGTGCGCGATCGTCTCGCCCGTCGCCATGCCGAGCAAATCGGGACCGATCTTGCGTGCAAACAGCGCGCCGAACAAATCCACCACGCGCTTGGGTTCTTGCTCCAGACGGTCCAACACGCGCGCCAGCGAGCGCTCGTGCCCGTCGATCAGATTGCTCAAGCGCTCGTGCAGTCCGCGGAACGGCTCGTTGTGCGAAGGCAGCACCAGCACATCGTTCGGCACGCTGTCGCGCAGCTTCTTGCAGCTCTCTATCCAGTCGTTCAACGGATCGGCCTCAGGCTCGGTCGGAAACACCGAGACGTTGGAGGAAATGCGCGGCAGCACCTGATCGCCGGAAATGAACAGCTTCAGCTCTTCCTGCCACAGACACACATGCTCGGGACAATGGCCGTTGCCCGTGATGACGCGCCAGCGGCGCCCGCCGATCTCGATCGCATCGCCATCGGAGAGCCGCCGATAGGCGTCGGGCAGGCGCGACACGGCCTTGCCGAATCCGCCGAAGCGGATGCGATAACTGTCGATGGCGTCCTCGTCCCAGCCACACATGGCGCGCTCGGATTTGGCCATCGATTT
>CAZHWA010000341.1:0-3353 GCA_964536175.1 uncultured Terricaulis sp.
GAGCACCGTTTGCGCGTAGCCCCGGCAAAGCAGATGCAGGGCAAAGAGCTCTCCTCAACCAATCTCAACGACACCGACGCCGCGTTCGAACTTGTCGCCGAATTCGATCCAATGCACAGCGCCGCAGTCGCCATTATCAAGCACGCCAATCCGTGCGGTGTGGCCGAGGGCAAGGACGCGCTCGAAGCGTACACCCGCGCGCTCGAATGCGATCCGGTCTCGGCCTTTGGCGGCATCGTCGCGCTCAACCGCCGGCTCGACAAAGCCGCGGCCGAAGTCATCGCCGAAATCTTCACCGAAGTTGTGATCGCGCCCGAAGCCGACGAGGACGCCGTCGCCGTGTTCGCCAAGAAGAAGAACCTGCGGCTCTTGGTGACGGGCGGACTACCCGATCCGGCTGCACCCGGCCTGGCGCTCAAAACGCTGGCGGGCGGCTTTCTTGTGCAAAGCCGCGATAACGGCCGCGTCGATGCGGCTGACTTGAAATTCGTCACCGAGAAGAAGCCGACCGCGGCGCAGATCGCCGACATGATCTTCGCCTTCAAGGTCGCCAAGCATGTAAAATCGAACGCGATCATCTATGCCCGCGACTGCGCCACCGTCGGCATCGGCGCGGGGCAGATGAGCCGGGTCGATTCCGCGCGCGTGGCGCGCCTCAAGGCGGAAGACGTCGCGCACGTTAGAGGCTGGCGCGAACCAAAAACCATCGGTTCGGTGTGCGCCTCAGATGCGTTCTTCCCGTTTCCGGATGGTTTGCTGCAGGCCGCGCAGGCGGGCTCGACCGCCGTCATTCAGCCGGGCGGCTCAATTCGCGACGCGGAGGTGATCAAGGCCGCCAACGAAGCCGAGATCGCCATGGCGTTTACCGGCATGCGCCACTTTCGCCACTAGGGGTCCAGCGCGGCAGCGATAGCGTTGCGCAGCTCTTCGCTGGTCGGCTCGGTGCGGGTCGGAAACGCAGTAATGAGGCGCCCGTCGCGGCCGAGGAGCAGCTTATGGAAATTCCACTGGGGCACTGCTGCTTCGCCGAGTTGCGATTCCGCCCAGGCGTAGAAAGGATGCCTGCCGTCCCCCACAACATCGGTCTTGGCTGCCATTGGAAAGGTGACGCCATAATTCAGCGTGCAGAATTCCTGGATCTCCTCCGCCGTCCCAGGCTCCTGGCCCATGAAATTGTTCGCCGGCACGCCGAGAATCTCGAAGCCTTGCGCATGATAGTCTTCGTAGATCTGCTGCAAACCTTCATACTGCGGCGTAAATCCGCAGCGCGAAGCGGTGTTGACCACCAGCACCACGTCGCCAGTGAAGGCCGTCATTGGCACGCGCTCGGTCCAAAGCCCCTCGAAGACGAATTGGTATGCGGTTGTCGGATCCGCCTGCGCCGGATCGGGCGCCGCCGAAAAACGCGTGCGCTGCGACTCGACCGCTTCTCTCACCTGCGCAGCGCGGGCCTCGGCCACCTCCGCGCTCGGCGGTGGCGGCGCCTGATTGCAGCCAGAGATCAGCGCGATGGCCCCCGCGGCGACAAGGATCTGAACTCTCAGCATGGCTTCGCCTCCAGCGGCACCTTTGCGCGCTTGCGCGCGCAGCGCCAGTCTTGCGCGACGAGCGGGCGTGTTCCCATCTTGGCTCTGTTCGTACTTCTCTTGGGACTTGGCATGCCGGCTCAGGCTTTCGCAGAAACGCTCGCACAGCGCACCGAGCGGCTCGCACCGCACTTTGCCGTAACCCGCCCCGACCGGGCCGGGCGCGTACCTGTCGTGCTCATGCTGCACGGATGCGGCGGTCAGCGTCCGTTCCAGAACGACATGGCGGCGGTCGCCGCCGAGGCAGGCGCCGCCGCCGTCCAGGTGGATTCCTACGCGCCACGGCGCATGAGCCGCGCAGCCGCCATCGCCACTGTCTGCACCGGCGCCCAGCTGCATGGGCGCGAGCGCGCTGGCGATCTCTTCGCCGCCGTCGCCTGGGCCCGCGCCCAGCCTTGGGCCGACGGCGAGCGCATCCTCGCCATGGGCTGGAGCCACGGCGCCTGGACCATCATGGATGCGCTGGCCTTGCGCGCTGGGGCCGAGATGGCCCGCCATACCGGCCTGACCGATCTGCCCGCGGAGCCGCTGCGCGGGGTGGCCGGTACGATCATCGTCTACCCCTACGCCAGTGTGGGTTCGTACGCCGGCAGGCGCGATTGGCGCATTGCGCCGCGCAGCGTCGCGATCTTGTGCGGCCGCGACTTCATCGTCGGCACGCCGCGCGGGCCGCTGGAGCGACAGCGCGCGCGCGGTGCGCCGCTCGACATCCATTTTTTCGCAGACGCCACACACGCGTTTGAAGACGAATCCGCGGAGGATCCCCGGGTGCGCCACCACCCCGGCGCCACCGAGCGCGAATACGCGCTGTTGCGCGCTATGATTGCCGAGATCAGCGCAGCGAGGACAGCAGCGCGTTAAACTCCGCCGCCACCAACATCAGTTTGGCGAAAGTCCACGAACCTTGGGCGTTCATTTCGGTGAAAGCCTCGCGCGCGCGCTGCGCCGGCTGACCCAACGATGCGATCCAGGCGCGCACCTCGTTCTCGGCCCACGCGTTATCTGCTTCGCCGGGCGGCGTGCCGATGGCGACGGCAGCAGCTTCGGCCAGCTTCAGCTGCGTCTCACCGAAGTCCTGCGCCGCCCGCCGCAACACGAGCCGGTCCCAGTGCTGTTCGAGCTTCATCGTGTTGGCGGCGTCGCGCAGCGCATCGAGACCGAACTCGGCGCCGATCACCCAATGCAAGCGCGCCGCCGATTGAATCGGCCAAGTCGTCTGCCTGGCCAAGTCGGCGACATCGAGGGCGCTAGTAAATGGCGACAGCAGCGCCGCCTCCTGCGCCAGATCTTCCGGCGCTCCCAGATCCATCAGGGAGCGTTGACGCACCCCGACACGCTCGCGTTCGATCGCGCTTAGCTCCTCCCACAGGAAGGCGCGCTGGGAATCGACAGCCGCCGCATAGGCTTGCACGACATCGAGAATCGCGGGCGGCGCGTCGCTCTCAAACCCAGCCTTGCGGGCAAGATAGATGGTGGCGCGCCGCAGTGCCCCGCCTACGCGCTGGTGCAGCGCGATTTGCGCGACTGCGGGCGCTTTATTGTCGAGCGCATTGATCCGCGCAACCAGCGTCTCCAACGCAAAGATGCGCCGCGCGGCTTCGAAGGAGCACGCGACCGTGACCGCGCTGGCGCGCGAGACCTCGCGAATTCGGTCGCCGAAGGTGGGGCCGCAGCGGTTGACGATGTCGTCGGCGAGCCGTGTGGCGATGATGTCGCGGCGCAGCCGGTGCGCCTGCATCTGCGCTTCGAATTTCCAGAGTTCATCCG
>CAZHWA010000342.1:0-3349 GCA_964536175.1 uncultured Terricaulis sp.
ATCGAGCTGTAGTTCACGCCCGACAGATCGCCGGTCAGTTGCTCGTAGGTGACGCCAGCGCCGGCAGCGATCGCGCGAAGCTGCGCCTTCAGGAAGGCTTCGCCGTCGCCGACGTTCGGCATGGTGGGAAACTCGATGGATTGACCCGGCCGCAGCACCTTGAGCGCGCCGGGCTCCATACCGCCATCGAGCACGCCGTCGCGTTCTTCGCCCGGCATGTCGGCGGCGCCGTTGGGATCGATGATGAAGCCGGCGAACAGTGCGGACACCTTGAGGCGCGCGAGCAGCGCGTCTTCGATCGAGTCCACTTCCGCGATCTTCGTCAGCACCGGCGCGAGCACGCTGAGGCCGCGCACTTGGCCGGGTAGCGTTGGCCGGTGGAGGTGTAGAATCTCGCTCGCTGCGATGCGCTCCGATTGGAAGGCGGCCATGAATGGCGCGCTCGGCCGATCAGGGAACACCCAGAACGCGGCGACACGGCCTCGCGCGTCAACCTCGACGCCCTCGATGATGCGAGCGCCGCCCTCAAGCTCCACTGTCTTGGCGCGGTCCACTTGCTCCACATCGAGCACCGAAAGGCGCAGGCGGTCGTCGTCATCGATCAGGAGGGCAATGAAGCCGTCGCCATGGACGGCCATCGAGTTGAGCGCCAGGCGCAGCACGTCGGCGCCGTGCTCACCATTGACGCCGGCCGATGCGAACCAGCGCGCCCAGCGCCGGCGCAGGCTGCGGTTGATGATCGGCGTCGGGTGCTGCGGCTGCGGACGCGGCCCGCCCTCGCCGACGATCCCGCTCGCGAGCGTTTCGACGATGTTCGCGGCGTTGGCGTTGTTCAGCGCGTAGTACGCGGCGCGGGCGCCGATCGGCTCGGCTGCGCCGCGCATCTGCGCTGCGCCATTGCGCAACATCGCGTTGGCGGGAAAGCGACGTCCGCCGCCGGCGGCTTCGAGGCCGCGTCCGAAGACGCGATTCACCGCGCCCAACATCGATCGGATGATTGATGCTAAGCCGCCGGCGGCGGACTTTCCGGCTGGGCTGGGGCCGTTCCGCCGGAAATGGGATTGCTTTGCGCTCACTCGGCCTCCCTCTTCGAGGTGACGGCCGCGGCAAGCGTGTCGGGGAACGCGATGCCCCGTGATTCAGCGCGCGCCAGCAGCTCGCGATGGATCGCCGAAAGGTTCACCGCAACGTGAGAGATGACATCGAGCGCGCCACCGCCTGCGTACTCGCCAGTCTGGGCGTTGACGTAGAAGCGATGATGATGAGATGCGCGCTCGCGATAAGCCGCGTTGTCGAGAAACGGATCAAGCTGGCGCGATTGCTCGGCGAGCGCCGACGCAATCTGAGGCAGCGTGCCGACGTGAACGCCGATGTAATACCGCGAGCGCTCTTGTTCCTGCGCATCAAGCGCGCGCTCGCCAGTCATTTCGCCGGTATAGTCATCAGCGATCGCGATGGTTTCCCGCGGCTTCGCGGCAAGCGCGGTGGCGAGCGCCATGTGCAGATCACTGTCGGCGACGGGCGCCTGCTTCACGACCTCGCCCCACGCGCGGGCGATCTGCTTCGCCGCCAGCTCCGGCTCCGGCGTGTCGGCCAGCACCAAAGTCACCTTGGTTTGCACGGCTTCGTTGGCGCTGTAGCGAGCCCAGCCGGTGCGGCCCGACCGGAACTCAGCCAGCGAGAACGGCAGGCGGCCCCGGCGCCAGAGGGTGCGGAGCGTCTCGCGCTCCAGGCCGGTAAGCTGGCAAAGTTCGTCGGGGCGCATGGCGGGTTCCTCGGTTAACGCGGTCTATTTGCCCGTGTTTCGGAAGCCGGTCAAGTTGCCCGTGTTAACCGTCCTGTGGAAATCGGGTGCGTTGACGCCCCTCGGCGCGCCTCGCACCGTCGCCCCTGGATTTTCACAGGAAGGCAAAACATGGCGAATTGGGCAGAACTCACGAACGAAAAGGGCAAGCCGGTGCTCGTGAACTTCGATCGCGTCATGACCATCGATTCGAGCGAGCGGACCGGCGGCGCGCGTATCCGCTTTTCGCGAGAGGCGGACGCCTCGTCCTTAGTTGTTCAGGAGACTTACGAGTACGTGAGAGGGTTTCTCGCCACGAAGTGAGGCCCGACCAGGGGGCCGGGCCTCTTGCGTGTCGGCTTTATTGGACGCGCTGCTCTGCGGGTGGCGGGTAATCGGCCGCGGCGCGATCCGGGGCGATGAAGCGCGCTGCTTCGTCGGCGACTAGCTCAATGCTGAATAGCAGCTCGTCGAGCGCAAGGGTGGCCTGCTTCGACAAGTGAAAGCCGCTGTGCTCGGCGCCGCGCAATGCGTAGCGGATCAGCTCGGCGCTTCCGCCCGCGCGTTGCACTCGCTCATAAAGCTCGTGGCGTTGGTCTTCAGTCATGTGTCTTCCCCTCCATCATTGATCCATCCAGCGTGAACGGATCGTTCGCGGCGCCGGTCGCGCCGGAACTACATCGGCCGCGGTACGCAGCGGCGCGTCTGCGGGGCGCTTGGCCTCAACGTCGAGGCGAAGGCCCAAAGCTTTCAACCCTTCGAGCGCAGCGAGCGCATAGACGCGGCAGTCAAGCGCTTCGTTGCGCGCGTCGTTCGGCTTCACCCATTCGCGCACCGCGCGGCCTTTGCGATAGCGCGTCACGATGCGTTCGGCCGTGAGCTGCGCGAACCAGGCCGCATCGCGCCCTTCCGGAAAGTGCATGTAGCCCGGACCGGGCTCCGCAATGGCGAGGCGTGCGGCGACGGTTTCTTTCAGCGCATCGACGCCAATCACATAGAGGGGCAGCTTCGTCTTCGCGCTGCGCGACGGCTTGCGCGGCCATGGCGCGCGGCCGGGACCGCTCCCGCCTTTGATCGCCCAGACGCGGCGCTGCGCGCGCTCCGCTGCGAAGCGAACTGCTTGGCCCGTGAAGTGTCCGCCGGAATCGATGCAGGCCGCGCGCACCGGCAGATCGGCGACGGCGCGCGGGTGGCGCCAGCGCTGCAAAAGGATCTGATCGAGCTCGCGCCAGAGCGCGCCGCCAGAAGGGTCGCCGGGCAAGATGTGATAAGCCAGGCTCCAAGTTTCCTCGCCGCGGCCGTGCGCGACGATTTCGAGCTCTAGCCGATCGTCCTGCACGTCAACGCCGGCAGTAATGATTGCGACGCCATCGGGCAGCGCTTCGCCCCAATCTTCGCAGCGGGCCGCCAGCGCTTCGGGTTCGATTTTCGTTTGGCCCTCATCCCAGGACTCGGCGAGCGCGGTGTTGATCCATGCTTTAAGCCGCGCCGGATCGCGCTTGGCGGCGACGAACTCGGCCGCGATCTCACCCCAGCTTTCAAACGGGCTGTAGAGCGCGGAGAGGT
>CAZHWA010000343.1:0-3339 GCA_964536175.1 uncultured Terricaulis sp.
GTGTATTCGGCCGCCGTTTACTGCGGAGTAGGAAAGACGCTCTTTTTGCGTGAGTGTCCAATCCGGCCCGTCCGCATCGGAAACCGCCTGCTTTGGGATGTTCGCGCGCTCGATGCTTGGATTGACTTGCTGACAGGGGCGCGGAATGAAGGGGCGGAAAGCGCGGTCGAAGACGCCGCGGAAGCTGCGATTACCCGACTCGGCCATGCCGCGAAGACGAACAAAAAGCCCCGTCGCCGGGCTAAAGCCAGTTTCGCGGCGGCTCGCTGACGGGACGCGCGCCCTTTATTGGTATCATCGTGCTACCGGGAAGCGGCTAAAGCACGATCCCAATAGCGCCGCCGGCCTTGTCGAGATTCGGCGCCTGGACGCGCGCGCGGCCGAAGACAACCGCGACTCCGGAAGCCTTGCCGCGATCATCGCCGCTTACAAGGCGCCCGATGCGACGCGCGCCGGCAAAATCCGGCCGTTCCGCGGACTGAAAGAGCGCACGCGCGCCGATTATCAGGCCGCCTTTGCCTACGTTGAAGGCGAAGCGCACAATCTCAGGCCGGACGATATGAGGCCGCGCAACGTGCAAAAGCTGGTTGACGATGCAGCGGAGGCGCACGGTTGGAGCTTTGGGAATAAGCTGCTTATCGCGCTCCGCGCCGTCATAAATTGGGGAATCTACCACGAACACGCGAGCGCCAATCCCTGCGTTGGCGTTAGCGCTCCAGATCGGCCGAAAGATAGGCCGCAAGGGAATCGGCGTTGGAAAGCGCAAGAGCTGGCGGCCGTTTGGGCGCGCGCTCCGTTCCGGCTTCGCGTGGCGATTGTGCTAGGGCTCTATTCGACGCTGCGCGCTCAGGACGCGCGAGTCGTTCCCGTCACGGCTTACGACGGGGCGCGGCTCACGTTGCGGGCGCAGAAAAATGGCGAGGAAATCGACGTTATAGTGTCCGGCCCGTTTAAGGCGGTTTTGGACGAAGCCGTCCGCCAGGCGAAGGCTCGCCACGGAGAGCGGTGGCGGGAAACAACCCTGCTGCAGTCGGCCTGGGGCCGCGCATACTCGAAAGCCGGCTTGGAGCAGCTTCTAGCGCGGACGCGCGATCCGCTGGTTGAAGCCGGCAAGATCGGCGCGGGCCTCACCTTTCACGGTCTCCGCGTCACGCTCGCCAGCATCGCCAAGGAAGGCGGCGCCGCCGATAATGCAATAGCCGCAGCGATCCATGACCGCAGCCCTGAAATGGCGCGCCGGTATAGTCGCGACGCGGAAAAAGCGTTAATTGGCGACGGCGTGAGATTGGCCCTAATCGAGCGCATTGGGCACGTTTTCAGCTCGCGAATGGAAAACGGAATGGAAAACGAGGCGGTTAACGAGGGCGGCGACGCCTCAGAAAACGCCTCTAACGTCTTGATTTTAGAGCACAAATCAGCCTAAAGGAGAGGTGCTAGAGTGGCTGAATAGGCCGGTCTCGAAAACCGGAGTGGGTGCAAGCCCACCGAGGGTTCGAATCCCTCCCTCTCCGCCAGCTATTTTCTGCGCGATGTGTTCTCACCCCGCGAACGCGGGGCGGGGAAGGCCGGGGGCTGGGGCGGCGAGCTTGAACACGCTGCCGGCGAGCGGTTGGCGCGCGAGCTCTGCGGGCGAGAGGCCCTCGCGCGCGCTGGTGATGTAAAGCGTGTTGAGATCGGGGCCGCCGAAGGCGCAGGCGGTGGGCCGGCTCACCGGCATGTCGACCTTGGCGGCGACGGCGCCGTCGGGCGCAAGGCGCAACAGGCAGGCCCCGTCCCATTGCGCGCTCCACAAAAAGCCTTCGGCGTCGAGCGCGGCGCCGTCGGGCGTTGCGGCCTTACCGTGCGCGGAAAAGAAGCGCGCCGGCGGACCGAGCGCGCCATCGGCGCCGATGGCGTGGGTTGAGATGGTCTGGTCGAGCGAGTCGGCGAGATAGAGCGTGCGCCCGTTGGCGGCGATGGCGATGCCGTTGGGGATGGAGAGGCCCTCGCGCAGACATTGGAGGCGCCAATCGGACGAGAGCGCATAGAGCGCGCCCTGCCTCGGCGCGGCGGCGTCATCCATGGTGCCGAACCAGAAGCGCCCGTCCGCGCCCATGGCGCCGTCATTGCTGCGGTTGTTGGGTTTGCCGGCCTCGAACGAGAGGCGCTGCTCGAAGGCGCCGGTTTCCAGATCGAGCACGCCGATGCAGCGATCGCCGGCGAGGAGGAGGCCGCCCGCCGCGCGCACGGCGAGCGCGCTGGCGCGCACCGGCGTCTCATGGCGCCCGGCCGCGCCGCTTTGGGGCTCGAGCCACTCGATGCGGCGGCTGCGGATGTCGACCCAATAGAGCCGGGCGCGCCCGGCGTGCCAGAGCGGGCCTTCGCCGAGAATGTTTGCGCGCTGCGTCGCCAGTTCTACGCGCATGCCTCAGCTCATCTGCGTCGCCATCGGCGAATCCTTGTCATCGTGCGCCTGCGCGCATTCCCTGGCCAGCGGCACGCTGAGCACCACGCTTTGCGTCGGCAGCACTTCGCGCCAGTCGGCGATGAGGCGCTTGTAGGAGCGCCCGACCGGGCGGATTTCGCGGTTGAGATCGTAGAGGCCGACCGGGTGGATGCGGTCGTTCTTCTCGCGCAGCGCCGTATCCCAATCGACCTGGTCGGTCAGCGAATACCAAGTAAAGCCGACCGTGGGCACCCCGTCATTGCGAACGCGCAGCACATTGGCCCACTGCTTCCAGAGCCAGTTCACCGCCTCGTCGCCGTTGGGGCCTTCGACGATGTTGGTCTCGGTGTGCATCACCGGCAGACGATAGCGCGCGTGATACTGGCGGGTGATTTCGCTGTAGCCGAAAATCTCGCCGGAGGCGCGGTGTTCGCCGTTGGCGGACACGCGGTGTTCGTTGGTCCAGTAATAGTCGTTGCCGAGAATGCAGTGATGGCGCGCCGAATTGTGCAGGAAGAAATGGTATTCCTCGCGCGTCATGCCGTTGTCGAGCAGATACTCGTACATGGTGGAGTCGACGCGGTGGCCGTAATTGAGATCGAGCGACAGAAAGCGCCGCGAGTTCTCCAGTTCGGCCGGGCCGATGGCGGCGGGGCACTCGGCGTGGAAATATTCCGAGGACTCGCTTTGCACGAAGATGGCGTCCTTGCGCACTTCGAGGATGGCGCGCATGGCCAGCACATTGGCTTTGACGATGTGCTTGAGCGCGGTGACGAAGGTGCGGTCGCTCGTGCCCTGCTCATTCCACCAGCCGTAGAGGCCGGAGAATTGCGCGCAGATGAACATCTCGTTCACCGGCGTGTAGAGCTGCACCCAGTGGAAGCGCTCGGCGAAGGCGCGCGCGTAGGCGGCGA
>CAZHWA010000344.1:0-3335 GCA_964536175.1 uncultured Terricaulis sp.
GCCGTTGTCGGCGAAGGAAGTGTGTCTCATCTCCTTCACGCGGCGCATGAAAAGCCTGATCCCCGAGGCGAATCTGGAACGCGCTCCCGCGCAATCGTGAACATCTGTTAGCGATCCTTGCTAATCGCTTTGCAACGCGTGCGCGCGCACACTGTGGTGAAGAAGAACACGTGGGCGTTGGGTCGTGGACGGAAGCGCTTCCAAAAAGGCGATGGCGCGGGCGCGCGCCCGGCGCGCTGCGCTGGGGCGAAAGGACAATGCGAGCCTGCCCGGCGAGCCGGCGCCGCTGCAAGCTTGCGCAGAGGGCGACGAAGGAGGCTTGGCGCCAGCCGCGCTTGCCTCAGCGCTTGCGACCTCTGAACAGGCGCCTGGCGACAACGAGGCCGCGCCCGCTCCGAGCCTGCCCTCCAAGCGCTCGCCGCCTGTGCTCATGCTGGTGGTCGACGAGGAAGAGGACGTCGAATTCTGCACCTCCACTCCGGCGCTTCAGCCGCACGATGCCGATCAGCTGGAGTTCTCCTATCCGGCAAACGACGTCTCGACACAGGCGCCAGATGCGGATTCAGAGCCGCCGTTCGATCCGCCCGACCTGGACGAACTGCTGACGCTCGAAGTCTGCGATGACGATGAAGAGCCGCCGTTCGATCCAATCGAAGCGGAAGACTTGCTTCCGCCCAGCCTATCCGCCCCAACACCGAGTCTGGAAGCGCCCCAGACCGCGCCCGCGAATGAAAACAAGCGCGGCGCCACGCTCGGTCCGGTGCGCAATCCCGTGCCCGATGGCGCGCGCGAGCAGCCGGCGCCGGCCATCCGTATCCATTTCAGCTGGGATCGGCCCGAGGCCGGCGAGTTCTTCTCCCGGGTGGCGTCCGACCGGCGTCTGTCGCGCACCGAGATCGCCATTGCGCGGGGCGGCTTGGACGGCGCAGCGATTCAGTATGCTGCGCATCAGCGTCCCGATATCGTCATCGTAGACACCACATTGCGCGGTGCGGCCATGCTCGCCAGCCTCGACCGCCTGATGCATGCAGCCGGCGCCGAAGCCAAAGTGATCGTCATCGGCGCCATCAACGATGTGACGCTGCTGCGTGAATTGGCTCAGCACGGCGTCGATGAATATCTCGTCTGGCCGATTGAGCCGGAGGAGGTCGCCGGCGCGATCTGCGCCATGTTCGCGGAGGTCGACAAGGCGCGCGTCATTGCGGTTACCGGTGCGCGCGGCGGCATCGGCGCCTCTACCGTCGCCCGCAATTTGGCCTGGTGCATTGCCGAGCGGCGGCGTCTGCGCACCACGCTCGTCGATCTCGATCTGCCGTTCGGTACGGCGGCGTTCGACCTTAAGTTTGAGCCGCCGAGTTCGCTCGCCGACGTGCTCGCGGCCGGCGAGCATCAGAGCGATGTCGCGCTGGAGCGCGTCGCCATCCGATACTCAGATCGACTGAGCATCCTGCCTGCGTCGGCCGATCCGCGCCACAGCGCCGATCTTGCTGCGGAGACCGGCCTCGCGCTGATCGCTGCGGCGCGGCGGCTCAGTTCGTTCGTGGTTCTGGACTTGCCGCACCTGTGGGAGCCGTGGGTGAAGCAGGCGCTGCTCGGCGCCGACGAGATTGTGCTGGTCTCGAGTCCGGATATCGCCAGCCTGCGCAACACCGACAATATCGCCAAGCTGATCAAGAACGAGCGCAAGTGCGACCCGACAGTGGTCGTTTCCACCGCAGGCATGGCCAAGCGGCCTGAAGTGCCGCTGAAGGAGTTCGCGGAGGCGCTCTCGATCGCACCACAATGCGTGCTTGGGTTCGAACCGAACATTTTTGGCGCCGCCTCGATCACAGGGCAGATGCTGGGCGAAGTCGCGCCAGACTCGAAACCGGCGATGATGATCGATCAATTGGCCACTTTGTTCACGGGGCGCGAACCGATTGTAGCGCTGCGACCCGAGCCGCTCGTATTCGAAACGGCGATTGAGGACGAAGCGCCGCCAGCTCCAGACGGGTCGGCCGACCCGTTCGAACACGCCCTGGTCAACCCGGTCGCTTTGTTGGCGCCCGATGATGTGCCTGAGCCGGAGGACGCGGCCGCGGACCATCTGCCGCCGCTCGAGCTGCAGGAGCTGGCGCCGGTTGAGCCGGCGTACATCGCGCACGCGCGCGCCGCCGCGCTGGAGCATCTGGACGCGATCGAGGGGCCGCAGCGCAGCCGTGCTGTGCTGCCGCTGGCGACAGTGCGCTTGAGTCCGTTCGCCAGCGCGGCATTCGGCTTTGCGGTGACTGCTGCTATCGTCGGCGCCTACCTCTTCGCACAATGGACAGGCGCGCCCGCGCCCGCGGCCGCGCAGGCTGCGGTTCACGTCCCGGCTTCCGCCGCCACGCCGCCGCCGGCGCCGCAGCAGCAGCAGCAGCAGCTGGAAACCGCCTATCGCCAAGCGGTGGCGGCGCTCGAATCGGGTGCAGCCGCCGAGGCAGCGGCGCAACTCCAGCACTTGGCGGACGCCGGATTTGTCACGGCCCAGTATCGGCTGGCCAAGATGTACGAGCGCGGCGAGGGTGTCGCGCCGGACGTGCCGCTTGCGCGGCAATGGACCGAGCGCGCGGCCGCCGGAGGCAACCGCAACGCCATGTACGACCTCGGCGTCTATTACGCGCGCGGCGAAGGCGGCCCGCGCGATGAGGCCGGCGCATTCCGCTGGTTTCAGCAGGCTGCCGAACTCGGTCTGGCCGACAGCCAATACAATCTGGCCGTGCTCTACGAGCAGGGCCGCGGTGTCGACGCCGATCTGGGCGAGGCGCTGTTCTGGTTCATGTTGGCCGCCGAGCAGGGCGATGCAGACGCCGCCGAGCGCGCCGCCGCGCTGGAGGCGGAGCTGACGCCGTTCGAGATCGAACAGGCTCGCGCGCGCCTCGCCGTGTTCCAGCCCAGCATCGCCAATCCGTTGGCAAACGGGGACTTTGCGCCGGCTGAGACGGCGCCGCGAGCAGACGACGACGCCCCGCCGGCGGCGCAACCGGACGCCGATACACCGGCCTGATTTCGGATTCAGCGGAAGCTTCAACGCCCGGAGGGCACAGACTCCTTTGGCATCTGGGCCGCATCGCGCTACATCTGACTCGACATGAACAAGCACGATCCAGGCGGCCCTGAAGCGAAGGTCCATTTCGGCGACAACGAAATCACCATCCTGCGTCAGGGACTGTTCGTGCGCTGCGCTGTGACGGGCGAGAAAATTCCCTTGGATGAGTTGCGGTACTGGAATGTCGATCTGCAGGAAGCCTATCGCGGCCCGCAGGAAGCGATGAGCCGGTGGAAAGAGCTGAACGCGGAGAGCGGCTCGTGAGACT
>CAZHWA010000345.1:0-3335 GCA_964536175.1 uncultured Terricaulis sp.
GCTCGCCGATTTCGACGACACGCTGATGGAGCAATTGCTCTCCGATGTGACGCCGGATCGCGACGCCGTATTCGCCGATCTCGTGCGCGAGACTCGCGAAGGCCTGATTGCGCCGGTATTCTTCGGCTGCACCGCGCAGGGCAATGGCGTGCGCCGGCTGCTGAAAGCGCTGAGGCACGACACGCCCGAGCCCAAGTTCGCAGCCGCGCGGATGGGGCTGTCAGGCAACGGCGCCTACGTAATGAAAATTTCCCACGCCGGCCAAGCGGGCAAGCTGGCTTATTCGCGCGTGTTCGGCGGCAAGCTCGCCGACAGCGACCAACTCACTTTGAGCGACGGCTCAACGCAACGTCCCGGCGCCTTGTTCGCGGTGCAGGGCGCGCAGACAAAGAAAGTGTCCGAAGCGCGCGAAGGCGAAGTCGTGGCGATCGGCAAGCTCGATCCGGTTGCGGCCGGCGATCTCTTGGCGGCGGGCGGGGCGGTGCAGACCGCCGCCGTCAAGCGGGCTCAGCGCTTCCCGGTCTACCAGCTCGCCATCGCCACCAAGGACCGCAAGGACGATGTGCGTCTTTCCGGCGCGCTGCAGAAACTGGTCGAGGAGGATGCAGGCTTGGCGGTTCTGCACGATCAGACCACGCACGAAATCGTGCTGCAAGGTCAGGGCGAGCCGCACCTGCGCGCCGTGCTGGAGCGCTTGAAGTCGCGTTACGGCGTCGATGTCGCCACCGCTCGCCCGTCGACGCCATATCAGGAAACCATCCGCAAGAGCGCGGAGAAACGCGGCCGGCACAAGAAACAGACCGGCGGCCACGGCCAGTTCGGCGATTGCGTCATTCAGGTGAAGCCGCTGCCGCGCGGCAAGGGGTTCGAGTTCGTCGACAAGATCACCGGCGGCGCCATTCCCCGGCAATGGATTCCGGCCGTTGAAGCCGGCGTCAAAGAGGCGATGCAAAAAGGCCCGATCGGCTTTCCCGTCGTCGACGTGCAGGTGACGCTGATCGACGGCTCGTTCCACTCGGTCGATTCCAGCGAGCATTCGTTCCAGATGGCCGGCCGCATCGGCATGAGCGAGGCGCTGGCCGAATGCGATCCGGTGCTGCTTGAGCCGATCGAGAAGCTCTCGATTTACACGCCCAGTTCCGGCACCCCGAAGATCAACTCGGCGGTGTCGAGCCACAATGGGCAAATCCTGGGCTTCGAAGCCCGCGAGGGTTGGCCGGGCTGGGACCGGGTCGATGTCTATCTGCCGCACGCAGAGCGGCAGAACTTCATCATCGATCTACGCTCCATGACCCAAGGTTTGGCGACCTTCGAGGCGGAATTCGACCACATGGTCGAAGTCACCGGCCGGCGCGCCGACGAGGTGGCGAAGAAGGCGCAACAGAGCGCGGCGTGAACGCGCGCGCCAGCACTGCGGGTTATGCCGAGCAGGCCGAGAAGCTGATCGCGCGCTATGAGAGCGTGGCGCCGGAAGAGGTGCACGAAGCAGTCGTGCACCTCATTCCGCATGCCCCCTGCCGCGCGCTCGATATTGGGGCAGGTTCGGGACGCGACGCGAATTGGCTGGCGGCGAAGGGTCATGACGTCGTCGCTGTCGAACCGACCGCGCAAATGCGCCACGCGGGCATGCGTCTGCATCCCAACCCGCGCATCGAGTGGATAGACGATGGCTTGCCCGATCTGCGCGCGCTCGCAAACTGCGAACCGTTCGAGCTCATCATGCTGACGGCGGTTTGGCAGCATCTCGATGCGAACGAACGCGCCCGCGCCATGCCGCGAGTGGCCGAGCTTGCAAAGCCCGGCGCGATCCTCGCCATGTTGCTGCGGCATGGGCCCGTGCCGGAGGGGCGGCGCATGTTTCAAGTCACCGCCGACGAGACGGCCGCGCTCGCCGCCGAGGCGGGCTTTGTCGTGCTCGTCAACACCACGCGGCGCGCCATCCGAGGCGATGCCCCAAGCGGCGTCACGTGGACGTCCCTGGCCTTTCGCCGGGCGCCCAACACAGCGATGTGATCGCGCGCTCCCTCGAAAAGAGGTATATAGAATACCATTATTGAAGAGTTGCGGCGATGCCGCTAAGGAGCGCACTCATGGAAGACCTCAAATCCTACGGCCCCGGCAAGACTGTCGCGGAGAACCTCGAAATGGCGCGGCGCGCCGCCAATCTCGGGGATATTTCCCATACCGTGCTGCACGCTCAGGAAGCGGTGTGCCAGTCGATGGAGACGTTGACGCGCGAGATCGCGGCGCTGCGGCGCGCCCTGGATTCGCATTCGCCTGGCGTGGGACGCGCCGTGCGGGAGGGCGCTGCGCTGGCCGATTAGCGCCTGAGCGGCTTCAGTCATCAACACGCATCGGGTAAAACAGCATCCCGATCGGTTCGGACCTAGATCAGTGCGTCTTACGCTGCATACCGATTACGCCCTGCGTCTGTTGATGCTCTTGGCGCTGGAACCGGACGAAAACCACACAGTGGAAGAGGTGGCGCGCCGCTATGGGGTTTCGCGCAACCACATGAACAAGGTGGTGCAGACGCTGGCGCAGGCCGGCTTCGTCGACAGTGCGCGGGGCCGGGGCGGGGGCGTGCGCCTCGCGCGCGCGGCCGAAAAGATCAATATCGGCGCGGTCGTGCGCGCCACCGAAGACAATTTCGACATTGTTGAGTGTTTCAACTCGGGCAAGAACGCCTGCACCGCCTCGCCCGAGTGCGGCATGCGCGGGCCGCTGCAGGAGGCGCTTTCCGCCTTTCTCGGCGTGCTGGACCGCTATTCCCTCGCCGATTTGATGGGCAGCGCTGCGGCGATGAAACGCATGCGCAAATTGCTCAGCGCCTAGCCCGGGCGCTTGACGGCCCGACAAAATAGGTATTGCTAATACCTATTATGAAGCCGCGGGTGTTTTCCCCCGAGACGGACTATGTCGCGGCGGCCATTGAAGCTGGCGTGGACGAAGCGATGATCGAGCGCCTTGTGCGCCGCTTCTACGCCGACGTGCGCGCCGACGCCGCACTAGCCCCCGTGTTCGACGCCGTTATCGACGCCTGGGAGCCGCACCTTCAGCGGATGTGCGCGTTCTGGTCGTCGGTGATGCTGCGCACGGGCCGTTATCACGGCCAGCCGATGCCCAAGCACGCTCCACTGCCAGTGGACGCAGCGCACTTCGACCGCTGGCTGGAATTGTTTGGACGCGCCGCCCGAGACGTTTGCGGCGCCGCAGCGCCTCTTTTCATCGACCGCGCCCGCCGCATCGCGCAGAGCCTCGAACTCGGCGTGGCGGCTTCGCGTGGCCTCCTGCTGACGCCGGGCGAAAGGCTGCCCGCGCCGAATGTCGATTCC
>CAZHWA010000346.1:0-3326 GCA_964536175.1 uncultured Terricaulis sp.
GTCCCAAATGCCGGCGAACAGCGTATCCCAGTAGCCGCCGTCAGACACCGTACGATTGTCGGCAAAGGCGTTGACGTACCCCCAGCTGTGGTTGGTCACGTCGAACGTATGCTGCTGGGTCATCAGCTCATCGATCCACGCCCCCCAACCGGGCGTGAAGATCTGAACGCCGGTTACGTCGGCGTTGAAGGCGACGCCAACCGTGCCGGCGCCATTGTTCTCCGCCGCGATCAGGCCGGCGACGGCGGTGCCGTGAAAATCGTAGAGGTCGACCGCGCCGCCATTGTTGATCGTATCGAAGATCGAAACATGGAGCGCCGAATTGTAATTGCCGTCGAGGTCGTGGTGATTGCTTTGAACCCCCTCATCGTACACGCCAACCGTAATGCCCTGGCCGGTGTAGTCGTCCCAAACGCTCTCGACATTGATGCCGAGCGAAGCGTGATTGAGGTGCCATTGCGATGCGTACAAATTGTCGCTCGGGACCAAGGCCGGGGAATACATCCCGTAATGCGTAATAGCGCGCATGTCGGGATTCAGTTCGAAGAGCGCTTCCTTGCGCGCGCCCGGCGTCGGGCCGGCCACGGCCACCAGCGCGAAATCGCCGCGCGCGCCGAACACGCCCGACTCGCCCAGCGGCGCCAGGCGCAGCGCCTCGATGTGAGGTTGCGACGCCGATGTGGCGCGAACCACGCTCGCATTGTGCGCCGGCAGGCTGAGCGCGTGGCGCAGCATCGGCGCGGCGCCCGTGGCGAACGCATCGTCCGCAATCAGCTGAGTTAGCGTGTCGTCGTTGGCCCAAAGACCCGTTGAAGCGAAGCCCGAATATTCATCCAGCACGCGCATGGACGCCTCCTAGAGTGACGCGCAGGCGTTCGGCTTCGCTTCCGCATGAAAGCGAAGCGGTGCTCAATGCTGCACCCACCCTTGACGACGCCCGGAGGCGGCGGCCTACCGAAACTGACGTCCCTGGAAGATGAAGAAACAGCCCCTTACTGCCTGCTTGCAGTCGCAAGACGCTACGCCAGCCATTAACCGCGTCAATAATGAATCTTAATATTTGTAGCTGCTGCTACGGAATCTTATACAACATTAGGCCTGCGTCCGGCGCTAACCGCAGCGCAACTCGGCCACCCTGCCTTCGCTGTCGAGCACCACGTTCAACCGCTCCGGCACATGATCCATCGTCACCGGACAATTATGACAGACGATGCGGGCGCGGGGCGGAAGCGCGCTGCGGTCGATGCTGCTGGCCGGCGCGCCGATCAAGCTGACGAAGCGTGCGCGCTCGCAGGTATCGGGCCCGGTCGGCGGCGCTGCGCGCCGCGATGCTTCCTGCCGCTGGGCGCCGTCCGCACCGGTCGCCTCTGTCGTTGGCGCGGTGCGCGCGATGTTGCTTTCCCCGCCTGGCGCACCGGGGACGCACGCCGCCGCGAGCAGGCATAACAACCCGATTGCTGCGCTCCTCATATCGACCTCCTTAGTGACGGCGCGAGTTAGGCCATCCGGTTTACCCAACGCCCGTCCTGGCGCGCGCGCAACTGCCGCGCGTCGCCGTACCACGCCGGCCCGCATGTCCCGCGCCCCGGTCGGCTTGCGACCAACGGGCGCAGCTTGCCAATCGCACCGCACATGACGCGGCGCCATGCTGAAATGCGCTGCGCAATGGCGTTGGTGCGCGCGCGCATGCCACCTAGACTGCAAGGCCATCGGCGCAAGATGCGCGCCTGGCGGGTGCGCCTCGCCTTTGCAGGAGAACGCTTGCCACAGCTGGCGCGAGGCCGATAAGCACCGGGCCGTCCGCTGCCCTGCACGTTGGGCGGGCGCGGTTCGTGGACGGACGCGTGCGGCGTGGGCCGGCCGCACCAGAGTGGGGAGTTCCATGAGTGCTTCAGCGGCGGTCAGGCGCGTCTATGGCGGGCTGGCTCGATTTCGCGGCGCCGTCGAACTCGGCTGGTACGACTTCGTCATGGGCTACCGGCGGTCCTTCATCGGCCCGTTCTGGCAGACCATCCAGTTCTGCATCTGGATCGCCGCCCTCACCCTGATCCTGCACACGCAGTTGGGCGACAGCATCGGCTCCTACGCGCTCTACGTGGCCGTCGGCATGGCGGTTTGGGAGCCGCTGGCAGGGGCGATGACCGAAGGGCCGCGACATTTCAGCCAGCACGCGGCGCTGATCAAGGACGTGCCCATCAAGCTCAGCCAGCTGTCGGTGCGCAAGCTGGCGTTTCTTGTGTTTCGGGCCTGCATGACGGCGCCGGTGCTGATCGCGATGTTTCTGATTTTCGGCGAAACCCCATCGCCGGATATCGCCCTGCTCGGGCTCGCGGCAGTGCTGATCCTTATGACGATGTATGCGTTCATCGTGCTGTTCGGTTTTATCGGCGCCTTCAATCACGACTTCCAGTTCCTGGTTCCGGCGGCGATGCGCTTCTTGTTCTTCGTTACGCCGATCATCTGGCAGGCGGATTCCGGTTTCCGCAAAGCCATATCGGTATTCAACCCGTTCAGCTATTATCTTGAGATCGTGCGCGGTCCCCTGCTGGGAACGCCTGCGCCCTTGACGTCGTGGCTTGTCGTCGCCGCGCTGAGCTTCACGGGCTTGGCGCTTGCGCTCATCGTACAGGGCGTGTTCCGCCGTTCGGTCATCTTCTGGATCTAGACATCATGGCGAGTTCAGCTGAGGCGTATGCAGAAATGGAGGTTGTGCCCGGCAACGCCGCGGCGGCCAGCCAGGCCGCGATCGAACTGAAGGGGGTCGAGCTCGATCTTCCTTTGGACAAGCGGGTGTTCGGTTTCGTGTTCCGGCCTTCGGTCGAAGCGCCGCCGGGCTCGCGCATTCATGTCACCCGGCGCGGCTCCTTCGTGCGGGCGCTGTCCGAGATCGACCTCAAGATCGGCCCCGGCGAGCGGGTGGGCTTGGTCGGCGTCAACGGCGCCGGCAAGAGCACGCTGCTGCGCGTCATGGCCGAGATTTACGAACCGACGCGCGGCCGCTGCGCCGTGCGCGGGCGCGTTTCAACGCTGTTCTCCAGCGCGGTCGGCGTGAACCAGAACGCCAGCGGCCGGGAAAACATCTTCCTGTCGGCGCGCACGCTCGGCATGTCGCGGGCGAAGATCGCCGAGATGGAAGAGGACATCGTCGCCTTTGCCGACATCGGCGAGTTCATCGATCTGCCGCTCTATACTTATTCCTCCGGCATGCGCACGCGGCTGGGCTTCGCCATCGCCACGGCGCTTGAGCCGGAAATCCTGCTGGTCGACGAGGTGTTCGGCGTCGGCGACGCCGAGTTTCGCCGCAAGGCCGAGGCGCGCATCGCCCA
>CAZHWA010000347.1:0-3317 GCA_964536175.1 uncultured Terricaulis sp.
GATGCGCTCTTTGATCATCGGGTGCGGCTTCTGGCCGGCGATGGCTTCGACGCAGATGACGACTACGTGGCTGGCCTTGTGCGCGAGCCACGGGCCGCCAGTGACGTCGCCGATGGCGTAGAGGCCGGCGACGTTGGTCTTGCCGTAGCCGTCGGTTACGATGTGTCCGCGCTCAGTTTTCACGCCCAAGGTTTCAAGGCCGATATTCTCGATGTTGCCGGTGATGCCGACGGCGACGATGGCGTGGCTGGCTGTGAGCGTTTCCTGTTTGCCGCCCGATTGCACGACGGCTTCGACGCCGTTCGCTGCGACTTTGAGTGACTTGGCTTCGGTGGAGGTAAGAATCTTCATCCCCTCCTTCTCAAAGCGTTTTTTGGCGAACGCGGAAATCTCTTCGTCTTCCACCGGCAGCACGCGGTCGAGCAGCTCGACCACCGTCACCTTGACGCCAAAGGCGGCATAGAAACTGGCAAACTCGATGCCGATGGCGCCGGAGCCGAACATCAACAATGATTCCGGCCATTCCGGCGGCGTCATCGCGTCCCGATAGGTCCAGATGCGCTTGCCGTCAGCCTTCAAGCCCGCCGCCGGAATCTCTCTCGCGCGCGCTCCGGTGGCGAGGATGACGTGCTTGGCCTCGTGCGTCGCTTCTTTGCCGTCCTTGTCCTTGACGATGACTTTCGGCGCCGCGCTGCCCTTCTCCAGCCGCGCTTCGCCCATCAGCACGTCGATCCTATTCTTCTTCATCAAGAACTGGACGCCCTTCTCCATGCGTCCGGCCACGCCGCGCGAGCGCTTCACCACGGCTTCGGGATTGAAGTTCACGCCCTCGGCGGAGAGGCCGAACTCCTTAGCATGCTGGAAATTGCGATAGACCTCCGCCGAGCGCAGCAGCGCCTTGGTCGGGATGCAGCCCCAGTTGAGACAGATGCCGCCGAGTTTTTCGCGCTCGACGATGGCCGTCTTCATGCCGAGCTGACTGGCGCGGATGGCCGTGACATAGCCGCCGGGGCCGGAACCGATGACGATGAGATCGTAGGTCATGGGAGGAAGGGAATAGGGCCGCAGGTGAGGAGGGCAATAGGCAAATCGCCACCTACTCCCCTATTGCCCTACGCAAGGCCGAACGCGTTGCGCACGCCGTCCACCACGAATTGCGCGGCCAGCGCGGCCAAGAGAATGCCGAAGATGCGCGTGAGCATGGAGGCGATGGTCGGCCCCATCACCCGCGAAATCGGGCCGGCGGCGAGGAAGGCGATGAGGCAGAGGCCGAGGTTGGCGCCCGCGCCCAACAGCACCATGGAGCGCTCTGCGAAGCTGTCGTACTCGCTGAAGAAAAGCATGATGGTGGCGATCGCGCCCGGTCCTGCCATCAACGGGATGGCGAGCGGAAACACCGAAATGTCGTCCTGCGTCTCTGGATGCTCGGCTTGGTGCGCGGCAACCTGTTCGGCGCGCTCGTCGCGGCGCTCGGCCTCCTTTTCGAACAGCATGTTGATGGCGATCAGGAACAGCAAGAGGCCGCCGGCGATGCGGAAGGCGTCGAGCGAGACATGGAGCTGCTCCAGCAGCCAGTCGCCGCCGAACGCGAAGGCCAGCAGGATGCCCGTTGCGATCGCCACGGCCTTGAAGGCCATGCGTCGCCGCCAGGACGGCGTCATGCTCGCCGTCATGGTGGTGAACATCGGCGCCAGCGCGACAGGGTCGATGGCGACGAAGAATGTCACGAACGAGGTCAGCAGGACCGAGAGCACGCCGCTCTCTTAGCCCGATTCAGACCGGCCGCACGGGCAATTCGAGCATGCCATCGCGCAAGCTGTTCGCTAGCGCAACGAGGCTGGGCGAAGTGGCGTAGAGCGTGATGGCAAGCGCCATGAGACCGAGCGGCAGCACGGCCTTGCGCATCGCTGGCGCCACCCCGCGCGCGGCAGCGCCGAGCATGGCGCCCAGAAGCGCGCCCAAAAGTAGCGCCGCGATCGGGGCCGCCAATATGCCTACGCGCACCGCCGCATCAGCGCCGACAGTGAGAAAGAACCCGTGCAGAAGCAGCAAGCCGGGCGTCAGCAGCGAGGCGAGCGTCAGCATCAAGCCAGCCGCCGTCCTCCGCTCGCCCTCCTCCTCGGGCGAGCGCGCCGCACCGGCCTGTTCGACGAACACGGCCACAAATTGCAGCAGGCAGGCGGCGAAATACCAGAGTCCGGCGGTTACGATCAGCTGCTGCTGCACGATCCCTCCGACCGCCGGCCGCCCGGCCATCGCTTCTGCGAAAGCTACGCTGTGCCACGATTGACGGCCGGCTGGGAAGCCCGCGCATCGCCGCCCGCGGCGTCAGCTTTCGCGCGGCTGCGTCTCCACCAAAGCGCTGAAGCGCTCCCAAGAGAGGAAGTGGGCCGACTGCGTGCGCGCCACGCGCCAGCGTACGCCTCCGGTTGACACTGTGAGTTCGCCGATCAGCGCCCCGGCGTCGTCACGCACCTCGAAATTGGGCGCGACCTCCTCGCGGCCGATCAGCGCCTTGCCGACAGACATGCGGACTTCTGGCATGTTTGGTTCTCCCAGCCGCAACACTAGCGCAGTGGCGTTGCCGACGCGAGCGCGGCGCCAACACGTCTGACTGATCCGCTCTTGCGTTGGCGGCAAAATTTCGCCGATGATGCAGGGTTCAGCATATTTGGAGGGGGATGGATGAAGCACCGCGCCGGATTGTTTTGGCTTCCGGGCGCCTTCGTCCTGACTTCGCTGGTCGCCACGCCTGCCCACGCGCAGGAGATCCCCGGCCCCATCGATCTGACCCAGCATCCCATCGGCTATCTCTTGCTGGTTATCTTTTTCGCAGCCTACGGGTTCGTGACGATCGAGAACGTCATTCAGCTGCGCAAGTCCAAACCGGTTCTGCTCGGTGCGGGTTTCATCTGGGTGCTCCTCGGCATTGCTTACGCCCTAGAAGGCGAAGGCGCAGCGCTCGAGGCTGCCGCCAAGCATGTGATTCTAGACTACGGCGAGCTGATGCTCTTCCTCATCGTGGCCATCACCTACGTGAACACGATGCAAGAACGGCTTGTCTTCGACGCGCTGCGGACCAAGCTTGTCAACAGGCGGCTCTCCTATCGCCAGCTGTTCTGGCTGGTCGGCGGCCTAGCCTTCTTCTGCTGTCCTTTCATCGACAATTTGACTACCGCGCTCGTCATGGGCGCGGTCGTCGTGGCGGTGGGGGTAGGCAACTACAAGTTCATCGTCATGGGCTGCATCATTATTGTGGTGGCGGCCAACGCTGGCGGCGTCTACTCCCCGTTCGGCGACATCGCGTCGCTGATGGT
>CAZHWA010000348.1:0-3308 GCA_964536175.1 uncultured Terricaulis sp.
CCATCACGCCAATTAAACTCGATCATCTGAGACACGTGTTCGATCGCCCGCGCGTGGCGGTGCAGTCCACGGAGATTTCGTTCTCTCGCTTTCTTACGCCTTATCTCCGCGGCTACAGAGGCTGGGCGCTGTTCATGGACTGCGACATCGTCGTGCGCGCCGACTTGGCCGAACTCTGGGCGCTGCGTGAGGACCGCTATGCGGTGCAATGCGTGAAGCACGATCACCAGCCGACCTCGACAGTGAAGTTTCTTGGCGAACAGCAGACGCGCTACGAGAAGAAGAACTGGACCAGCGTCATGCTGATGAATTGCGCGCGCTGCACGGCGCTGACACCGGACTATGTGAACACCGCCTCAGGTCTGGAACTGCACCAGTTCAAGTGGCTGGAGTCGGAGGATCTGATCGGTCCATTGCCGCGCGAATGGAATTTCCTCGTCGAATATTACCGGCACGACGATAGCGCCAAGCTTCTCCACTTCACCGAGGGCGGCCCCTATTACGAGGCGACCCGCAATGTGGATTTCTCCGGCGATTGGTGGAGCGAGTTCGCTATCGCCAATAGCTCCGGAGACAGCGACGTCCAGGCGCTTGCGGAGGCGGCGAGCAAGGCGACCTCCGGCTGACTGGCCGGGGCCTGGGGTGGTGGGCGGTGAGGGGATCGAACCCCCGACCCTCTCGGTGTAAACGAGACGCTCTACCGCTGAGCTAACCGCCCTTTCTTGCGCGTCGATCTGGCCGAGCGTGTGCGCCCGCGCAAGGGGGCAGTGAGCGCCGCCCCGCAATTGGCGCAGTAATTTGCATTGACGCCGTGACGGTCCTTCTCGCACTGGACGCAACGCTGGATTTTCTGCTGCGGGGCGAAGACCTTCTGCGCAATGGAAAAGAATAGACTGATCCCGGCGATCATCAGTGCGATCGAAAAAACTCGGCCCAGCGTTGTGTCGATGACGATGTCGCCGTAGCCGGTGGTGGTGAGCGAGGTCACCACGAAATAGGCAGCATCGACAAAATCGTTGAGTCGCGGGTGCTGACCGAGGAACAACGCCTGCGCCAGTCCGGCCGCGATAAAGACGAATACAACCAGTGTCGTGATCGCCTTAGACAAGTCCTCGACATAGGTGTCGTCCCATTTGCCGCGCGCCAACACGTTCCAAAAGCGCTCGCTTTGCACCAGGGTCCACAGCCGCAGGATGCGCAGAAAGCCCCAATTGGAGAACAGCGTGGGCAGCGCCAATGTCGCGAGCACAATGAGATCCACCCAGGTGGTGGGGTACTTGATCCAGCGCCGTAGCGTGCCGAGTGCGATGAACCGCGCCGCCAGGTCGAGAGCGACGAAGCCGGCGATCCCCCCGTCGATGATCCAGAACCACACCTGCTCGCGGATAAATTGACTGCCGATGAAGAAGCCAATGATCAACACGTCCAGAATGAGCAGGACGCCCTGGAAACGGAGCGCCGCCTGAGTGTGCCCGTAGTAAAGAGCGCGCAGCCGCGACCGCAGCCTGGTCCGGCGGCGTGACCTCACGCCTGGCGGCTCTGCATGGTTGCGAAGAACTCGGCCGCCTTTGGATCTTGGCCAGTCTTTTCGGCGGGCGCGTCATCGCAGAACCGCACCCAGCTCAGGCGGCTCTCGATGCCATATTGCCGGACGATCGGCGCGGCATTGGGATCGTCGAGCGAACCGATGGTCACGTAATAACGGGCCTCGGGCTGATTGTAGCTGAAGGACAACGGCGTGCCGCAATCGCGGCAATAGCCCCGCTGCGCAAGATTTGAGCTGGCGAAGAAAGCCGGCTCGCCCTGCGTCCAGGCAAAGTCCGACTTGGGCGCGCCAGCCAGCGCTGCGAACACGCCGCCGGTGGCGCGCTGACACATGCGGCAATGGCAGACATGACTGTTCTGCGGCGTTACATAGAGCGCGTAACGGACCTTGCCGCATTGACAGCCGCCGGTCGCTACCGGCGTTTTGACTTCGGTCATAAGCGCCGCTCTAACCAGCGGTCGCAGTTTCAGCAAGCGGATAGCGAGCTATGACCACACCCCCTCCACCTGCGGCGGCCTTGGCGGGGGTGCGCGTGCTCGATCTATCCCGTGTGCTGGCTGGGCCGTGGGCCACGCAAATCCTCGGCGACCTTGGCGCGGACGTGATCAAGATCGAAAAGCCTTGCGTCGGCGACGACACGCGTCACTGGGGACCGCCTTTCTTGCCAAGCGAAAGCAGGGAACGCGGCGACGCCGCCTATTATCTGTGCGCCAACCGCAACAAGCGTTCTGTGGCCATTGACTTCAGCAAACCGGAAGGCGCCGAGCTCGTTCGCCGGCTCGCGCCGCACTGTCATGTTCTCGTCGAGAACTTCAAGACAGGCGGACTAAAGAAGTACGGCCTTGACTACGCCGCCATAGCCACTGTCCATCCCGCCATCGTCTATTGCTCCATCACCGGCTTTGGTCAGACAGGGCCTTACGCCAAGCGCCCGGGTTACGACTACATTGTGCAAGGCATGGGCGGGCTGATGAGTCTTACAGGCGAGCCGGCCGGCGAGCCGATGAAATCGGCGGTCGCGGTCGCCGACCTGTTTACCGGAATGTATGCAACGACAGCGATCCTGGCTGCGCTCCGGCATGCCGAACGCAGCGGCCAGGGCCAGCACATCGATGCGGCGCTGCTCGATTGCCAAGTGGCGATGCTGGCCAATCTCGGCGCCAATTACCTGCAATCGGGCGATCCGCCGCAGCGCCTCGGCAACCAACACGCCTCCATCGCACCCTATCAAGTGCTCGCCACAAGCGACGGCCACATCATCCTCGCCATCGGCAATGACGGCCAGTTCCGCGCCTTCTGCAAAGTCGCCGGCGTTGCGCTGGCCGATGACCCGCGTTTTGCCAACAACGACGACCGGGTTATTCATCGCACCGAACTCACCGCGGCGCTCTCAATCATCATGCGCGAGCGCAGCACCGACGCCTGGGTGCGCGATCTGGAAGCGGCGAGCGTGCCGTGCGGCCCAATCAATACGCTCGATCGGGTGTTTGCCGATCCGCAGGTGCAGGCGCGCGGATTGGTTCAGACTATCCAGCGGTCGGACGGCGCGGTTGTCTCGCTTGTCGCCAATCCGCTGCACATGAGCGCAACGCCGCCGGCGGTGCGCACGAGCCCTCCTCTGCTGGGCGAACACACAGCCGAGGTCTTGGGCCAATTTTTGGACGTCACCGCAAGCGATCTCGAAACGTGGCGGGAAAGCGGCGTAATTGCGTGATCCATATCGGATCGGAACGAGCCTTCCGAGCGGACGTTTCCTAGTCAG
>CAZHWA010000349.1:0-3296 GCA_964536175.1 uncultured Terricaulis sp.
AGGCGTCGTCCTCCACGCCGACGACGTGCTCGGAGTCGAGCGGCGCGTAGAAACTTGGCCAGCCCGTGCCGCTTTCGAACTTTGTTTCCTGGCGGAACAGCGGCAGCCCGCATAGTCGGCAGCAATATACGCCGGGCTTCTTCTGATTAAGCAGGCCGCCACAGAACGGCGCCTCTGTGCCGTGATGAAGCAACACGCGGCGCTCTTCTTCGTTCAGATCCGCTACGAGCCGCGCACGTTCCTCTGCCGTGGGCGGCGCCAGATCGAAACCGGAGGAAGAACGGGCCATGCGCAATCCTAACCTGCCGATGCAGGTACGGCGAGAGCCTTCGCGGCGTTACACGACTGTTTCGTGCTCACCATAGAGTCTGGCCAGCTGCGTCATAAGGCTTCGGGCGCCGGCGCGGATCTGTTCGTCGGAGAATTCCTTGGCTCGCAGTTGGCGCACAGCGTCGGCGAGGCCTTTGGGAGCAATGGCAAGTTTTCGTCGGTGTTTCTTGGCGAGATGCTCGACCAACAGATCGCCCTTCTCGGAGGCCGGTGCAAGCAAGGGTTTCAGGCTGCGCTCGATGTCGCAGAGGAGTGGATCGGGCGGCCGCTTGGCGCGGCGCCTTCTTATCGGGGCCACGATGTCCAGCAGCGTCGTGTCGTCATGTCGTCGGACAGCTGCGAACAACCGCTTCAATTCCGCGCGAGATCGGCCGCGCAATGTACGGCGCAGCAGTTTTTCGGTGTGCGCGGCCGGCTTCATGACAGCATGGCCCGACGCAGGATGGCGGCAGCTGCCCGGGCGAGGGCCTCCTTCGCGGGCCGGCCGCCGACGCGCATCATGGCCGTCACGTTGATCGGGTTGGCGGCAAAACGGTCCATCGGAGCAGAGCGAAGCACCGCGGAGTAGGGGATTTCCACGGTCAGCAGCGCCGCATTAAAAAATGGCGCGTTTTGGATCTCTGCGCGCGTTAGAGCGTCGGCGTCGCCGGTTTCACTTGATCGGGTACGGTCGTTCACGCCGTTAAGCAGGACCGAAAATTCATCCGGACGCAACGGTCTTCCCCTGATTTCGCGCACAACATTCTCCAGCATATTAAGGCCGGTAAGCGAGTATTTTTCCGGACGCACAGGAGCGACAATATGATCGGCGCATGTGATCGCCAGGCGCGTCAGGAATGTGGCGCAGGGGTTGGCGTCGATAACGACGACCTCGGAGCGAGCGCGCAGCGCCTGCACCAGTGCGCGAAACCGCGTAAACGCGGCGGCTTTGTCGCGGTCGGTGCGCGTATCCAGCGTGAATTCGAACAGGCGTTCGTCCCCGGCAATGATTTCGAAGTTCGGATGTTTGCCGCGAGCCCGATTGAGCGGCACGGCGACGGCGGCGAAGTCTTCGCGCCTTGCACTGGCTTCGCCGTGGGGGTTGAGGATGTTGTAGATCGTGTGGTTGCGATCGCGAATGCGGTGGCGCTCACCTGGAGCGAGAAAGTATTGAGTGAGGTTATGCTGCGGGTCGAGATCGATGAAGCTGATCGAACGCTTGTCGGCCAAGTGCGCGGCGGCGAATAGGTTCGCCGCCAGCACGGTCTTGCCAACCCCGCCTTTGATGTTGAGCATCGATATGACCCGACCGCGACCGGAAGCCGCGCGCGCCAACTCCACAAGTTTGGTGAGAGCCTCCGCCTGCGGCCCTTGGGTGATATCGACGCATTGCGTCGTGTCTAACGTCGAGTGCAACCAAGAGGTTGCCGCAAGCGGGCCGGTCTGGATCAGGATGATAGGCCGGCCGTTGTTCAGCGCAGCCGCAACCTCGCGCCGGAGCCAGATGCTGTCCTGCACTGCGTCGCAGGCAAGCACGAGGACTAGACTGGCCTCCCCGACGACCTGAATTAGCGGGCCAAGCTTGTCCGGGGCGCGCAGATCTGGTCCGGAGCGGACGATGCTCCAACCATGCCGCTCTAGCTCGGCCGCGACCTGACGCGCCGCATCTTCATCCGCGGGCTCGAACGCTAAGTATGCCGCTGTCGCCATCAGGTCGCCGCCCCGTCCCGCTTTGGACCCTAGTCGCCCGTATTACGCCTTGGCAATGCCAAGCGCCTATCCTCCGAGGCGCGCGGCGTTGGCCTATTGGGCGCGCACCGTAATGATGGCCGGAGCTATGCCCGATCCGATCCTGCTCGACCTGTTCTCACGCCTAAGTCTGGCGCTCGGCATCGGTTTCCTGGTGGGCGTCGAACGTGAGTGGAAGCACCGGGAAGTCCCCGAGGGTCAACGCGCCGCCGGTGTGCGCACGCACGCCATCATTGGCTTGATGGGTGGCGTCGCCGCCGCGATGTTGCCGGCAATCGGTCAAATCGGCTTTGCCGGGTTGGCGCTCGGCTTTGCGGCCGCGCTGATCGTCTTCAAGGTGCGCGAGTCGCAACTTGATAAAGATATTTCCGTCACCGGAACCATCGCTGCGCTGCTGGTCTTTGCGCTCGGAGCGTATTCCGTCGTGGGTCATGTCATCGTTGCCGCGGCTGCCGGCGTGGCGCTGGCCGGGTTATTGGCGTTCAAGGACGCCATTCACGACTGGATCGACAAGCTCACGTGGAAGGAGTTGCGGTCTGCGTTGCTCATCTTGGCGGCGACGGCAATCGCGCTGCCGCTGTTGCCGGACGCGACCATCGACCCATTCAACATCATCAATCCCCGGGAGTTGTGGCTACTCACAATCCTCGTCGCCGGCGCCTCGTTTGCGGGCTACATCGCCGTGCGCTGGCTTGGCGAAGATATTGGCTTGCTCGCCGGTGCTGCCGCAGGGGCGCTGGTTTCGTCGACCGTCGTGACAGCTGAACTCGGGCGCCGCGTGCGCGCAGGCGAAGCTAGTGCCGGAATTGCCGCGGCGGCGGCTTGTCTCGCGGCGGCAGTTAGCGTGGCGCGGGTCGGCGGGCTTATTGCAATCGCCGCAGCGCTGGTTCTGCCACATGTTGCGGCTGCGCTCGCGGCGGCTACGATCACCTTCTGCGCCGCCGCCTTCGTCATCCGCCGCATCGTGGGCGACGACGCCTCTGCAGCGGGCGGGCGCCGGCAGCTGGAGAGCCCACTTTACCTGAGCTCGGTATTGAAGTTCGCGGCGCTGCTCGGCAGCGTCATCATTGCGGGCCGGATTGTCGCCGAGCAATTTGGCGAGGCGGGTCTGTTGCCGTTCGCCGCGACTGTAGGCCTGGCCGACGTGGACGCCGTTGCACTGGCCGCCGGTAGCCTTGTCCGGGCCGGGCTGGACGCGGACGTCGGCGGCCACGCGGTGCTCATCGCCGTACTGGTCA
>CAZHWA010000350.1:0-3285 GCA_964536175.1 uncultured Terricaulis sp.
CGACGTCACCCATATGTTCGGCATGCATTTGCGCCCGGAACTGGTGCTGCTGCAGAAGACGATGGTGCAGGTCGAAGGCGTGGCGCGCGCGCTCGATCCGCAACACGACGTGTGGGCCGCTGCGCGCCCGATCGTCGAGCGCTGGGTGAAGCGCGAACTCGGCCCGGAAGCCGTCGCCCGGCGCGCTGTCGACGAGGCCGGGGTCGGGCTGGCCGCGCTGCGCCGCCTGCCGCACACCATGGCGCTGATCGAAGCAGCCGCCCGCAAAGTCAGCGCCGAGGCGCCGCGCCAGGAGCGGCAATGGTATCAGATGCCGGTATTCTGGATTGGTCTTATCGGCGGGGCGTTGATCATGTTCGTGTTCGGCCCGCGTACGGTCATGCGCGAACAGATCGCGCCGCCGCGCGAGCCGGCGCGCATCGAGCGGCCCGCAGCCGAGCCGCGCGCCAATGGTCCGGCCGCCACTGCACCGATCCCGCCGGCGTCCGATGTGGCTGATGACGCGCCCTCAAGTGCGGATGTCGAAGCCGAAAGCCCTGCATCGCCATGAGCAAGCGCGTCCTCCTCATTATTGGCGGCGGCATCGCCGCCTATAAGAGCCTCGAACTCATTCGGCGCTTGCGCGAGCGGAACATCGCCGTGCGCGTGGTGATGACGGAGGCGGCGCAGAAGTTCGTGACGCCGCTCGCCGCTGGCGCGATTGCCGGCGAGCGCGTGTTCACCGACCTGTTCGATCAAGCGCAGGAATTCGACATCGGCCACATCCGCCTTGCGCGCGAATGCGACCTGATCGTCGTCGCGCCAGCGACCGCCGATCTTATGGCCAAGGCCGCCCACGGCCTTGCCAACGATCTTGCTTCGGCCGTGCTGCTCGCCACCGGCGCGCCCATCCTGATGGCGCCGGCGATGAACCCGCACATGTGGGCGCATCCAGCGACGCAACGCAATTTCGAGACATTGCAGGTGCGCGGCCTGCGTTTCGCCGGTCCCAACACGGGTGAGATGGCCGAAAGCGGCGAGCGCGGGGTCGGCCGCATGGCCGAACCGGAAGAGATTCGCGATGCTGTTCTCGCTGTGCTCAGCGATGGACCGCTCAAAGGCAAGCGCGCGCTGGTGACGGCGGGACCGACGGTCGAAGCGATCGATCCGGTGCGTTTTCTGTCCAACCGGTCCAGCGGCCGGCAGGGATATGCCATCGCCGCTGCGCTGGCCGAACTGGGCGCGGACGTCACGCTCATCTCTGGACCCACCGGTCTTGCAGCGCCGCCTGGCGTCAATCGCATCGATGTCGAAAGCGCGCGCGACATGCTCAACGCGGCGCGTGCGGCATTGCCGGTCGACGTCGCCGTCATGGTTGCCGCTGTCGCCGACTGGCGGCCGGCCGAGGCGGCTGACGAAAAAATCAAGAAGGGCAAGAACGCCGCGCCGTCGATTTCGCTGACCGAGAACCCCGATATTCTGGCCACGGTGGCGAAACTGAAGAAGCAGCGGCCGAAGTTAGTGATTGGTTTCGCCGCGGAGACCGAGAAGCTTGAAGAGCACGCCCGCGCGAAGATCGCCAAGAAGGGCTGCGACTGGATTGTGGCCAATGACGTATCGGGCGATGTCATGGGCGGCGCCGAGAACGAGGTGATGCTCATCACTCAGACCGGCGCCGAGGCCTGGCCCCGCACCGCCAAGGATGCGGTGGCGCGGCAACTCGCCGCAAGAATTGCCGCCGCCCTCGCGCCCAAGACGCCGCGCCGCAAGTAGGCCTTGCGGAAACGCAGCGTCAAAAGGCTTGAGCCTCGCGTGCGGGACGCTATGTAGGTCGTCCGAAAATCCGACATCCGATTCAAACGCTGAGCGCGCCGCGCGCGCCCTGAAGGACGACGAATGAGCTTTCAGAACCACAACGAACGGCGCGAAGCCGCCCTCGCCGCCAAGAAGGCGATGCTGGAGAAATTCAAGCAGAAGACGCCGGCCCCGCTCGACCCCGAGCAGGCTGCGGAACTGGCCGCCGCGGCCAAAGCCAAGGAAGAAAGACGCATCGAAGCCGAGAAAAGACGGCGCGAGCGCGTGGAACTAGAAAAGCTCGAGCGCAAGCTGGCCGCCGAGGCGGCCGCGAAGGCCGAGCGCGAGCGCGTGGCGCGTGAAGCCGCCGAAGCCGCCAAGCGGCGCAAGAAGGAAGCCGAAGAAGCAGAGATGCGCCGCTTCGAGGACGAGGCGCGGCGCGACCTGATGAAAGCGGCACGCGGCCTCGCGAAGAAATTCAGATAGGGCTCAGCCTTTTCGCTTTTTCTTGCCGCGCGCAACTTCCGTCGCCAGCGCGTCGAGCTTGTGGGCCCAGAAGCCGCGGAAATGCGACAGCCAGGCGTCGACTTCGCGCAGCGGTGCGGGCTCGACAGCATAGATGCGCCGCGGCCCCTCTTCGCGCACGCGCGCGAAGCCGTTCTCGCGCAACACCTTCAAATGCTGGGACACCGCCGGCTGGCTGATGCCGAATTCTTCCTGAATGACGTCGACGATCGCACCCGAAGCGTGCTCGCCTTCGGCCAAGAGTTCAAGAATGCGCCGGCGCACGGGATCGCCGAGCACATCGAATGCATGCATCACGCCTCGCCGCTATAGAATCTGCGCGTTCGCTCCGCCGCGGCGCGGGCGTGGGCGTGGGCTTCGCCTGCTGCGATCGCCGCCTCGCCCCAGTGTTCACTCGATAGCGTGACGAAGCGCTTCGCCTCCGGGGTGGACCACCACGCTACATCCGCCTCCGGCGTACGCTGTTTTGAAGGATCGCTCAGGTGCCATGACAGCCCCATCAATCCAGCCTCCCAACCAACGCCGGCCGCGCCCGGGCCGAATTGCTCCCAATGTTCATCCGGGTGGGCGATATGCTGCAGCTCCAGATACGTGCGCTCTGCGTTGCGCTCGGAGAGGCGCACGTTCACCCAGCTCACGGCGCCGCCAAACTCCCAAGTTAATGAAAGCGCACGCGGCGGTTCGCATCGCGTGATGGCGCCGCTTGCGTTGCCTTGCACGTGGTACCGGCCGCCCAGCTTGAAATCGCCGGTGACCGGCGCGAACCAGCGCGGCAAGCGTTCGGGATTGGTGATTGCATCCCAGAGATCGTCGATTGAAGTCTCATAGGTGCGCGCGGCCACCACCATTTTCGCCGGCTTGCCTTCGTAATCGAGATTGCGCACGTCGCGCGTCACGGCGCCGATGAAGGCCGCGATATCTTCGGTCATGCCCGATCTCCGCTCGACGTTCGTATAAGTCCACACTCATACGATTGCAAGCAAAATT
>CAZHWA010000351.1:0-3273 GCA_964536175.1 uncultured Terricaulis sp.
AGGCGGGGTGGACGCTCTCGCCGCCATCGCCGCTGAATTGTCGGCGTGGCAGCAGGCTGACGACGGCTATGCGCGCCTGCAGACCATCGAAGGACGCGTTTATGCGGAACGCGTCGATAGCCACGCGCAGAGCGCCAGTTACGCCGTCATTGGCCGGGGTATTGCGGTGAAGACCGTGGGAACAAGCGGTGTGACGCTGGACCACGCCCGCGCCGCTGTGGACATCATCGACATCCGCAGGTTGGAACGCGAGTTCGGCGCTTGATTTAGCGCAATGTCATCTACATCCCGTTCGAGCAGTGATACAAGCGCATGGCTCGCCGCAGCCGAGCCGCGCACTGCCAAAAAATCGTCAAGCCGAACGGGATCGAGCCAATGACAAGCCGACGCAAGAAAGAGCCCAACGGGGCCTCGAACACCATTTCCACGTTCGCCGACATGATCCAGACGCCAACGGCGAACTCGCTGATTATGAGCCAGCGGCTGGCGCTAGAGGCGACCCGCTTTTGGGCGCGGCGCATGCGCGCCTACGCCGACCAAATGGAGACGCTGGCGAGCTGCCGCTCGGCTGACGATCTTGCCGACGCGCAGACCAAGTTCCTGGAGCGTATGCGCGAGGATTATGCGGCGGAAAGCGAGGCCATCGGCGAGTTGCTCAATCCTGAGCTGCTCGCGCCGAGCGGTCGCGGCGGCGGCGCGGAGGCCGAAACCTAAAGCTCCAAGAGAGCGAATGGACGGCCGGTCGCCGCCATCGTCACCATGTGCGCGCAATTGTAGACGGGCACACCTTTGGGCGTGCGCCCGCGGTGCACGCCGCGATGTGCGTGTCCGTGTACGACTGCACACACATTGTCGAAACGGTCGATGGTCTCGGCTAAGCGGCCGTTGCCCAGAAACGGCAGGATCTCGGCCGGTTCGCCGACGAGGGTGTCCGGCACGGGCGCGTAATGAAGCACGGCCAGCGCGCGGCCGGTTCGCAGCATGCGCAAGCTCGTCTCCAGCTTCATGACCTCTTCCATGCAGCCTTGGACGAATTGCTTCACCATCTTCTCGCCAAATGAAGACAGCATGTAACGCCCGAAACCGCCCATCGCGCCCATGCAGCCGGCAAAGCCGACGCCGTGAATCTCGCAGGCTTCGCCATTGTCCAGCACGTGCGCGCCGGCCTGGGCGAGGTGTTCCTTGATAATTTCAGGCTGGCCGCATTCGTGGTCGTGATTGCCGAGTACGGCGACGACCGGAATGCGCGCGCCGCGCACGTCCTCCGCCAAGAGTTCAGCCTCGTGCGTCTTGCCGTAATTGGTGAGATCCCCGCACAGAACAAGCACGTCGGCGACCTCGCTGATGTCGGCGAACAGGTCGCGATATCCGCTCATGCGATTTTCCTGGACGTGGAGATCGCCGATCGCCGCCACGCGAACCGTTGGTTCAGTGGACAGGGTCATGCCGTTCTTCGAGTCCCTTGCCGATAATGTCGGCATAGCCCCACTCGGTGATGTCGGTCACGTAGTCGCGCGCGCTGAACAGCCGGCCGCGGCAGATCCTCACATTCGACTGCGGCATGTCGAGGTGAGCTTTGAGACGAGAGATGAGTTCATCCATCAGCCAGCGGGGCACAAGGTCGCGTTCGCTGGGGTAAATGTAGCGGAAGTTGACGAGGTGCGTGAGCAGGACCTCCCAATGCAGCTCCATGTATCTGAGCATCCGCTTCCAATCGATGGCATGATGCTGTTTTAGGATCACATGCGCCACATCGGCGCCGTCATAGCGATAGCGGTCCTGCACGAAGATTTTTGACCAGATGAGCTCGGTCGGTTTGATGATGCGCACCTTGGTGCCGTAAATCTCGATCTCCGGGGCGTCGTCGAACCATTCGTCGGTAATGGCTATCTCGGTGGTGCGACAGCTGTAGACGACGTCGAAATAGTAGCGGCCGCGATAGATTTTTGCGAGCCACCGCTCGTCCTCGACCGCCACCTCGTAGCCACGCTCCTTGAAGAAGGAGAGGATGCGCGGATAGTCGCCCGCCTTGCAGAAGATATCGAGGTCCTTCGTCGGCCGCACGATGCCGGTATAGGTGGTGACGGCGTAGGTGCCCGACAGAAGGAAGGGGATGTCGCTCTGGGCAAGCAGGCGCAAGCCCTCGACATAGAAGTCTTCCGCTTCGGGCGGCGGCTGAAAGGACTGGTCGGCGAGGCTCATGGCTTTCGTGAACCGCGAGTGAGAAACCCGGTTCCCACACCGCATCAGCCTTCACGCCGGTCTTGATCGCGCCGGCCCGCGAGCAGCGCGGCGCAGTTCTCGTCTTCGGCAAGGCCGGGGTCGATGAAGGGAAGCACGGCGGCAAGCGGGGCGGCGATCGTGGCGAGGGCCGCGGCGAGGCCCTGGTCGGCGGCGTCTTCGACTTCAACGCCGACGCGAGGCGAACGCAAACGACCTTCAAGCGAGATCGGCGCAGCGACCCGGATCAGCCGCGGCTCTTTCGGTTCGCCCTCGATTTCGAGATCGAGAGCCTCGTCGCGCAGGCTGATCGTGCCGCTGCCTTCGATCAGCATGGTCTCGGTGTCGAACACCATGGTCTGCGTGCGCGCGACGCCGTTGTTTACGCGAAAACTCGCCACTGCACAGCGAACGCCAATCTTGCTCTGATCTTCGGTGAGCAGAAGGCCCAGCCCGCGCGCCACATTGATGCCGGTGAGCTCGGCGAATGCCTCGCGGATTTCGCCGGAGGGCGTGGCCAGCGTTATCTGTCCATCGGCGTTGGCGGCGACATCGCGCACCGAGCGACCGTATCCCGTTAGCTGTGCGCGGCCGTTCAGGGCGCCGGTGAGAGGCTGGCCGCCGCCGACGCGGAAGATCGATTCTAGGCGCGCGCCTGAGAGGCGTACATCGAGATCGACGCGTGGAACGTCAGGTCGCGCATTGATCGACACAGCGCCGTTAATACGTCCCTGTGTCAAATCCCAGCTCATCGGATCGAGACGCAGCAGCCCGTCTTCGAGGTCGATATCCAGCGCAAGGGCGCGAACCGGCAAACGCTCGCTGCGCACGCGCGTGGCCCGGTAGGAGACTTGCGCATCCATGTTGCGTACGCGGCTGATGTCGAGCGGGGCGTCCGGCAAAAGCCGGCCCTGGGCGGCGAGACTTGCCGCCATCTGCCTTTGTTCGGATGAGGCAGTCTCGCCGGTGTCCGGCGGCGCGCCGAGAACGGCGAGCAAGTCGTCGAAGTCGAGATCGTTGGGGCCGAAATCGCCTTCGAACACCAGACGTCCG
>CAZHWA010000352.1:0-3266 GCA_964536175.1 uncultured Terricaulis sp.
CGCGTGAAGGAGATGAGACACACTTCCTTCGCCGACAAGGGCCCGCTCGTATAGCTGGATGAAGACATCCCGGCCTGCACGCCTTCGATCAGCGTGGTGTCTTCCGCGTTAACTTGCCGGTTGATGCGCCAGTTGAGATAGCGGGCGGCATTAAGCTCGCGGCCGCTCTCCGGATAGACATAGGCGATTTCGCGGATCAACGTCTCGGTGGCGGAGACGGGGATGAACTGCATGAAGTCGACTTGATCCGGATAAATGTCGAACGCCGTGTTTGGCCATAACTTGTAGTAAACCCAGCTGCGCCGGCGATCCGCCGGGATATGCGTCATAGACGAAAGCAGGCCCCGATAGGCGCGCTCGGACCAGCTGCCCGAAACGTTGGCTTGCAGCTCGCCGCTCATCTTGTCGACCCACTCGTGCGCCTCGATGGCGTAGCTGGCGCCGAAGAGTCGCGTGAGGCCCGGATGCGCGACGGATATATGCAGCCCATCGGAGTAATTGTCGGCCACGTTTTTCCAGTTCACTTGGCGCGGCCGCAGCGTGACGCGCCCGTTCGGCATGAGACGCTCCAGCTCGTACGGGGCGATCTCATCGGCATAGGGCGCCATCATTTCGGCGACGCTCGGCCCGCCGCCCTCAAAGCGCACGAAGATGAAGCCGTGGAAGATTTCCTGCTCGACCGGCTTTAAGCTGTAGGCGCTCTTGTCGAGACCGTCGAAGCCTTGCCATTTCGGCACGTTCACAAGCTTGCCGTCGAGCCCGTAACTCCAGGCGTGGTAGGGACACACAAGGCGATGCCCGCATGAGCCGCGCGCCTCCGGCGCAAGCTTGCCGGCGCGATGACGGCACACGTTGTGGAAGCTCTTGACGCCGCCATCCTCGCCACGAACAGTGACAACGCGCTCTCCAAGGATATCGAGCGTAATGTAATCTCCCGTCTTGGGCGCATCGTTCACGTGTCCGACGATCTGCCAGGCCGAACGAAACACCTTCTCGCGCTCCAGCTCGAAGAAGCGCGGGTCGGTGTAAAGCCAGGCGGGAAGGCTGGTGACGGTCATGTCCAGGACTCTGCCGGGGCCGCCGCGGCCGCGCAACCGTCGCTGTTCAAAACAAGCTGCCTTGATCGCCGCCCGGTTTGGACTTGCCGCGCGCCTTGGCCGGTTCCGGCGGGTCGATGACGGCCTTCTTTTGCTCGTCAGCGAACGTGAGATTGACGACATCCCCGGCGTTCAGATCCTTGGCGGCGCGCACCAGGGCGCCGTCCTCGCGATGCACCATGACGAAGCCCCGCTTCAACACTTCCTTGTGCGAGAGCGATTCCAGCATGCGTGCCGAAGCATCGAGATGTTTGCGATGCGCATCGAGGCTGCGCTGCATGGCCGGCTGCAAGCGCGCGGCGCACTGCATCAGCTTATCGCGGCGGCGGTCGATATCTTGCGCCAGCGCTTGCGGGCGCAGCCGCGCCGCCACTCGATCCAGCTTCGACTGCGCCGCGCGTGCGTTCGCCACAAGGCCTGCATTGAGCCGTTCGGCGGCGCGGTCGAAGCGCTGTTGCGGGATTTGGAACAACGTCTCCAGTCTCGGCAGCCGGGCCGCGGCGGCGCGCAGTTCGGTGCGGCGTTTCTCCACGCCGCGCACCAGCCCGCCCTTGAGCCGGCCTTCGAGCACTTCGACCCGCTCGATTAACTCGGCGCGCACAGGCACGGCCTTTTCCGCCGCCCCTGTCGGCGTCGGTGCGCGCAAATCGGAGGCGAAGTCGATCAAGGTCGTGTCGGTCTCGTGTCCAACAGCGCTGATCAACGGAATGGCGCTCTCGGCGGCGGCGCGCACGACGATCTCTTCGTTGAACGCCCACAAGTCCTCGATCGAGCCGCCGCCGCGGGCCACGATCAAAACATCCGGCCGATCGGCGCCTTGCACAGCGTTGAAGCCGCGAATGGCGCGCGCGACCTGACCGGCAGCCTCCGGCCCCTGCACCAGCACGGGCCAAAGGATCACGCGCCGCGGAAAACGCTCGCGCAAGCGATGCAGGATGTCGCGAATGACAGCCCCCGTTGGCGATGTAACAACGCCGATAGTTCGCGGCAGATAGGGAATGGGCTGTTTCCGCTGTTGCGAGAACAACCCCTCGGCGGTGAGCCGCGCTTTCAGCTTTTCCAGCTGCGCCAGCAGCGCGCCAACCCCGGCGGGCGCCATGCGATCGGCGATCAATTGATACTGCGATCGGCCCGGATAGGTCGAAAGCCGCCCCTCCGCGACAACCTCCAAGCCTTCCTCCGGCTTGAACGTCAGCTTCTGCACGTCAAGACGGAACATAACCATCGAAATGCAGGCATTTGCGTCTTTCAGATCGACGTAGAGGTGGCCGGACTTGGCGATCAGCACGCGCCCTAATTCACCGCGCACGCGCACGCGGTCGAAATTTGTTTCCACAGCGCGCTTCACCGCCTGCGATAGCTCGCTGACGGTAAGCTCGGGCAGGTTGGAGGCTGCCGTAAGGTTCTGGGGAGCCGCGCCCGTCTCTGACATGAGTTTCATATAAGGCGACTCGCGCGCGCTTGCGCGCGATGCTTAATAGATCGTGCTGCGGGCTGGGGAGCCGGGGGAGCAGAACGCATGGCGTTCGACGCGAACGATCTGTCGCCGCACGAACACTTCGTCATGGAGCGCGCCCGGGACGGCGAGATTGCCGACTTCACGCCGATGGCCGGACCGGATGGGGCAAAGCCGGCCGTGCGCGCCGGCTTTATCCGCAAGTTGATGCTGGGTCTCAATTCGGCCTGGACGGTGCCTCCGCCTGGCGTACGCATCAAGGGCGCGCAGATCGACGGGGCGGTCGACCTTACCGATTGTTCAGGCAGCGGTAGCGGCAGCTTGCCGGCGCTATCTCTGGAGTTGTGCAATCTGCCCGATGGGCTCGACGTAAGCCGCGCGCGGCTCGCGAGCTTGACGCTGCGGGCCTGCAGGCTGCGCCGGCTCGACGCGGCCGGGACCAGCGTCGAAGGCGATGTTTGCATAGCAGGCGCCACGCCCTCTGGCGCGCCCGGCGCCGAAACGTTCAGCGCAGATCTTAGCAACGCCCGTATCGGCGGCGATGTCGATGCAAGCGGGGCATCGCTCGCGCGCGCGAGAGAAGACGATGCCTTTGTGCTGTCGCTCGATAACGCCGAGGTGCGCGGCGACGTGCGGCTCAACAATGGGTTCGAAGCTTTAGGCGCCGTCAGCCTCGTCAGTGCGCGCATAGCTGGCGCGCTGCGCTGTAACGG